>NZ_JBEXUP010000003.1:0-162610 GCF_040614375.1 Nonomuraea sp. NPDC005983 | reverse complement strand
GGGCGTGGGGCCGGGCGGCACCATCTGCCCCGCGCGGGCGGCCGGCGACAGGCCGGCCGCCCGATTCGTTCCGGGCCCGGCCGCGTGGCCTCAGGCCCAGAGCTGGCCTTCGAGCCTCTCCTCTGCCTCGTCCAGGGTGCCCTCGTAGGCGCCGGTGGACAGGTACTTCCAGCCGCCGTCGGCCACCACGAAGACGATGTCGGCGCGCTCCCCCGCCTTGACGGCCTTGCTCGCCATCCCGAGGGCGGCGTGCAGGGCGGCGCCGGTGGAGACACCCGCGAAGATCCCCTCGGACGCCAGCAGCTCGCGGGTGCGGCGCAGGGCGTCGGCGGAGCCGACGGAGAAGCGCGTGGTCAGCACCGACTCGTCGTACAGCTCGGGGACGAAGCCCTCGTCGACGTTGCGCAGGCCGTACACCAGCTCGCCGTAACGGGGCTCGGCGGCCACGATCCGCACTTCGGGGACGCGCTCGCGCAGGAACCGCCCGACGCCCATCAGGGTGCCCGTGGTGCCGAGACCGGCGACGAAATGGGTGACCGTCGGCAGGTCCGCGAGGATCTCCGGGCCGGTCGTCTCGTAGTGGGAGCGCCAGTTCGCCGGGTTGCCGTACTGGTACAGCATCACCCAGGACGGGTTCTGCGCCGCGAGCTCCTTGGCGACCCGCACGGCCTCGTTCGAACCGCCCGCGGCGGGCGACGAGATGATCTCGGCGCCCCACATGCGCAGCAACTGCCTGCGCTCCTCCGAGGTGTTCTCCGGCATCACGCAGATCAGCTTGTAGCCCTTGAGCTTGGCCGACATCGCCAGCGAGATGCCGGTGTTGCCACTGGTGGGCTCCAGGATCGTGCAGCCGGGCGTGAGCAGGCCGTCCTTCTCCGCCTGCTGCACCATCCAGAGCGCGGGCCTGTCCTTGATCGACCCGGTCGGGTTGCGGTCCTCCAGCTTCGCCCAGAGCCGCACGTCCGCGGACGGCGACAGGCGAGGCAGGCCCACGAGCGGCGTGCGGCCGACCGAGTCGATCAACGATTCGAAGCGCATGTCACCCGCCGGCGACGGCAGGCAGCACGGTCACCGTGTCACCGTCGGACACCGGGGTGCCGAGGCCGCCGAGGAAGCGCACGTCCTCGTCGTTCAGGTACACGTTGACGAAGCGGCGCAGGGTGCCCTGGTCGACCAGGCGGTCCTTGAGGCCCGGGTGGCGGGACTCAAGATTGCTGATGAGCTCGTCGAGGGTGGCGCCCTCGGCGTCGACGGACTTGGCGCCGTCGGTGTAGTTACGCAGGATGGTCGGAATGCGAACCTCGATGGCCATCGCGGTCAGTCTCCTCAGGTCGGGTCGTCCCATCGGCGGCAACGCCGACGGCTGGCTGTGGATTCCAGCTCAGCGACAGTCGTAGACGACAACGGCCGGGGTGTGCGCGAAGAGGAAGCTCTGCACCGGCCGGACCATCATGGGAGAAACCTTACCTCCTCCTCCGTGACCGCCCCATCGAGGATCCGGTAGGAGCGGAACTCCACCTTGTCCTCGTCCCTGGTCGACACCAGGACGTAGTGGGCGTTCGGCTCGGAGGCGTAGGTGATGTCGGTGCGCGAGGGGTAGGCCTCGGTCGCCGTGTGCGAGTGGTAGATCACGACGGGCTCCTCGTCGCGGTCGTCCATCTCGCGCCAGACGCGCAGCTGCTCCAGCGAGTCGAAGCGGTAGAAGGTGGGCGAGCGTTCGGCGTTCTCCATCGGGATGAACCGCTCGGGCACGCCGTCGCGGCCGGCGATCACACCGCACGCCTCGTCCGGGTGGTCGGCCCGCGCATGGGCCACGATCTTGTCAACCAGTTCCTGCGCGATCGTCAGCATGCCCGGAAGCTACCAGAGGGCGCGAACCAGGCTGTCCTGGAGGAAGGTGAGCCAGTCGTAGGTGACGTAGGCCGGGTAGCGGGGGTCGTCCTCGGACATCGTGGCGATCACGTCGTGGATCTCCTCGGTCACCTCCAGCTTGGTGCCGAGCGCCAGCCGCACGTCGTTGAGCGCGCGCAGCCACGCCTGCGCCTGCTCGGGCGTGAGCTCCCTGCGACCGGGCTCGGCGGTGTCGAGCATGGTCTGGGCGTCGGCGCGCTTGCCGTCGCGCAGCGTCGCCTCCGTGTAGCGGCGGAACTCCGCCGCTTCCTCCGGATCCTGGTAGGCGGACGGGAACAGGCGCGCGAGCACCGGGTCGGACGGCGTGCGGGCGTCGCCGATGCCGAGGGCGCGCTCCAGCGGGTCGTCGCTGGTCTCGCCGGGCGCCACCAGGCCGAGGACCTGGCTGACCAGCGAGCGCAGGATCGACACCTCCGCCGCCTCGAACTCCGCGATGACACCGCCGCCGCTCCTGGCCGAGAACCCCGAACTCACCCGCGCCGCCTCACTTGATCGAGTCCGGCTGGACCGTCGCCCACAGGCCGTAGGAGTGAAGAATCTGCACATCGCGTTCCATCTCTTCACGGGTGCCGCTGGACACGACGGCCTTGCCCTTGTGGTGGACGTCCAGCATGAGTTTCTCCGCCTTCTCGCGCGTGTAGCCGAAGACGGTCTGGAAGACATAGGTCACATAGGACATCAGGTTGACCGGGTCGTTCCAGACGATTGTCACCCATGGCAGATCGGGCCGGACGTCCGAGGACGGACGCTCGACGGCGATTGGAGCGGTGCTACCCACATTCACCATCCTGCCCTACCTCGGCCGTAGTCTTCGACTTGTGACAATGACCATGAGCACTGCGTTGCTCACAGATCACTATGAGCTGACGATGTTGCAGGCGGCGCTGCGGAGCGGCGCCGCCCACAGGCGCGCGGTCTTCGAGGTGTTCGCCCGGCATCTGCCTGGTGGACGGCGTTACGGGGTTGTCGCCGGTGTGGGCCGTGTCCTCGACGAACTAGAACATTTCCGTTTCGGTGATGAGGAACTCACCTTCTTGCGGGAGAACCAGGTGGTCGACGAGTCGACCCTGGCCTTCCTCGCCGACTACCGGTTCTCGGGGAGCATTCACGGCTACCGCGAGGGCGACGTGTACTTCCCGGCCTCCCCGATCATGGTGGTGGAGGGCAGCTTCGCCGAGGCCGTGCTGCTGGAGACGCTGATCCTGTCGATCATGAACCACGACTGCGCGATCGCGTCCACCGCCTCGCGGATGTCCAACGCGGCGGGCACCCGTCCGATCATCGAGATGGGTTCGCGCCGCACGCACGAGTGGGCGGCCGTCGCCAGCGCCCGAGCCGCCTACCTCGCCGGTTTCGCCTCGACGTCCAACCTGATGGCCGGACGCCTCTACGGCGTGCCCACGGCCGGTACGGCGGCGCACGCGTTCACCCTGCTGCACGACTCCGAGCAGGAGGCGTTCGAGGCCCAGATCGCCTCACTCGGCCCCGAGACGACGCTGCTGGTCGACACCTACGACGTGGCCGAGGCCGTGCGCACCGCGGTCGAGCTGGTCGGGTCCAAGCTGGGGGCGGTCCGCATCGACTCGGGCGACCTGGGCGCGGCGGCGCAGGACGTCCGCGAGCAGCTCGACGCGCTGGGCGCGTTCAACACCCGCATCCTGGTCACGTCCGACCTGGACGAGTACGCCATCGCCGCGCTCGCCGCCGCCCCCGTCGACGGGTACGGCGTCGGCACCTCGCTGGTGACGGGCTCGGGAGTCCCGACGGCGGCGCTGGTCTACAAGCTGGTGGCGCGCGAGACCGCGGCGGGCTCGCTGGAGCCGGTGGCCAAGCGCTCGGTCGGCAAGCCCTCGCGCGGCGGGCGCAAGCAGGCCTACCGCCTGATGGACGAGTCCGGCCACTTCGACACCGAGCTGATCACCACCTCGGGCCTGGTGCCGGACGGCGGCATCCCCCTGCTGCACGAGCTGGTGCGCGACGGCGAGGTCGTCGGCAGGGAACCGCTGGCGACGGCCCGCATCAGGCACGCCGAGACAGTCGCCAGGCTCCCCCAGGAGGCGCTCCACCTCGGCAGGGGGTACGCGGCGATCCCCACGGAGTTCGCCTGACGTATCGTGCTCAGTATGGGTAGCGCGCTGATCGTCGTGGACGTGCAGAACGACTTCTGCGAGGGAGGCAGCCTCCCCGTGGACGGCGGCTCCGAGGTGGCGGCCGCCATCACCCACCACATGTCGGAGCACGGCTACGACCACGTGGTGGCGACCCGCGACTACCACGTCGACCCCGGCCCCCACTTCTCCGAGACCCCCGACTACGTCGGCACCTGGCCCCAGCACTGCGTGGCCGGCACCCCCGGCGCCGACTTCCACCCGTCCCTCGACGTGTCGGGGATCGACGAGTTCTTCAGCAAGGGCGCCCACGCGGCGGCCTACAGCGGCTTCGAAGGCTCCTCGGGAGACGGTGTCACCCTGGCCGACTGGCTCGACGAGCACGGCGTGCGCGAGGTGGACATCGTCGGCATCGCCACCGACCACTGCGTGCGGGCCACCGCCCTGGACGCGGCCAAGCACGGCCTCGCCGTCCGCGTCCTCCTGGGGCTCACGGCCGGCGTGGCCCCCGAGACCACGGAGGCGGCCCTGGAAGAGCTGAAGGCGGCCAGAGTCATCCTCCAGGGCAGCCCCGTGCTCCGCTAGGCGGCATCCGCGGGCAACACCGTGAAGGCGTCACCCCAGAGCGGTTTCATCGTGCGAGCCGATGATCGAGCGTCAGCACCCTGGTCGTACCATGACGGCTCGCGGCCAACGCACGCCGCGGGTCGCGTCCAGGACGAGCATCAGCCGAGCCCGTCCCTGCCGAACCCCTCGGCGAGGATCTCGTCGACACTTCGGGCCAGCGAGGGATTCCCGCTGTCGAACAGCGGAAGCGTCGGGCGCGGGCGCTCGCCGATGATCTCCTCGCTGAGGACGCGCTTGATCGCTTCCCGCATGTAGTCGGCCTCGGTCATCCCGTGCACGCGCGCCGCCTCGGCGACTCGCTGCTTGATGTCCTCGTCCAGGTGCAGGCTCACCTCAGGCACCTCTCTACGGTAACGCGGCACCCTTGCGGCGCCACTGATCGCGAAGAGTACACACTGCGCAACGCTCTGTTGATGTGATATTCAAGACGGCAAAAGCTCTCCGAAGCCGAAGTACTACAGGGAGCTACATACGTCCGTCCCGGTGTGAGGTTCTTCATGCTCGCGTTCTGTCTCGGCCTGGCCTGGTTGCTGCTCGCGCCCCTCGCCCTGTGGGTACTCGTACGCGGCAGGAACCCGGCGCGGGTCGGGGCCGTGCTGACGTTCGGGCTGCTGGAGGCGGCCACCATGACACTTCAACCCACCGACTCGGCGGAGCCCGCGCCGGAGATCGTCGCGCACGGCCTGCCCGCCACCCCGCAGTGCGAGGTGCGCACCCCGGTGCCCGAGAGCGCCCGGCTCAACGGGCCGCGCGACGGCCTGCTTCTGTCCTGGCCCGCCGCGTCCGACGAGTGCGCGACCGCCAAGGCGGTGCTGCGTCAGGATGGCCGCAGGCTGCGGGTCTGGGTGCACGAGGGCCCGCTCAAGGGCGAGCACACGGGGGTGCGGACCCTCCCGGTCAGCGTCGCGGGTGGCGCCGCGTCCCTGGTGGTGCCGGTGAAGCTCACCGGAAAGGGCCGGTACGTCGCGATCGACGGACGTTCCGGCGACCGCATCCCGGCCGAGCCGGCGCACGCGCAGCCGAGCACCACCCCGTAGTACGTGCGACCAGGGGCCCCGGGAAACCTCGGCGCTCTCGTGGCGTCGCGTGCGGCCCCGTCCGGCACCTGAAGCCGTGCGGGGCCTGCTGCCCTGGCCTGGGGCGGCACACCAGCACCCCTGAGGGCGCTCAGCGTCGTTGGGTGGCCCAGCGGCGGATGGTGTTGATCCGGTCCTGGATCTGCTCCGTGGTGGCCTGGGCGATCGGGGGGCCGCCGCAGGCCCGGCGTAGTTCCGAGTGGATCACGCCATGGGGCTGGCCCGTGCGGTGGTTCCAGGCGCCGACCAGCCCGTTCAGCTCCTTGCGCATCTCGGCGATCTGCTCGTGCGGGGCCAGCTGGGTGCCGGAGGCCTCCTCCGGGCGTTTGCGCCGGGCGGCCTGCTGGTCGGACTGGCGTTTGCGGAGCAGTGTCGCGACCTGGTCGGGCTCCAGGAGACCAGGGAGGCCGATGAAATCCTCCTCTTCCGCGGAGCCCACCTCGGCCCCGGTGCCGAACTCGCCGCCGTCGAACAGGACGCGGTCGAAGGTGGCCGACGTCTCCATCGTCTCGAACGGCAGCTCGTCGCCGAGGACGTCCGGGTTGTCCTTCTGGCGGTTGGCCTGCTCCAGGAGGCTGTCGTCGAGGCCGTCCTCCGGCGGTTTGCGGTTGAGGACGTGGTCGCGCTCGACCTCCATCTCGTTGGCCAGGCCCATGAGGGTCGGCACCGAGGGAAGGAAGACCGAGGCCATCTCGCCCCGCTTGCGGGCTCGCACGAACCGGCCGACGGCCTGCGCGAAGAACAGCGGCGTCGAGGTCGAGGTGGCGTAGACGCCCACGCACAGCCGGGGGATGTCGACGCCTTCCGACACCATGCGGACCGCCACCAGCCACCGGTCTTGGGACGCGGTGAACTGCTTGATCTTCTTGGACGCGCCCGGGTCGTCGGAGAGCACCACGGTGGCGCCCTCCCCGGTGATGTTGCGCAGGTGCCTGGCGTAGGCGCGGGCGGTCTCGTGGTCGGTGGCGATGACCAGCCCGCCCGCGTCTGGGACGCCCCGCCGCACCTCCGTCAGCCGCCGGTCGGCCGCCTGCATGACCTGGCGGATCCAGTCGCCCTTCGGGTCGAGGGCGGCCCGCCACGCCTGGGAGAGCTGGTCCTTGGTCAGCGGCGTGCCGAGGGTGGCGGCGATCTCGTCGCCCGCCCGGGTGCGCCACTTCATCTCACCGGAGTACGCCAGAAAGATGACGGGACGCACCACCCCGTCGTCGAGGGCCGGGCCGTAACCGTAGGAGTAGTCGGCGACGCTGCGCTTGAACCCCTCGGCGTCCTCGTCGTAGGCGACGAACGGGATCGGGTTGTCGTCGGACCGGAACGGGGTGCCGGTCAGCTGGAGCCTGCGGGCGGCGGGCTCGAACGCCTCGCGGACACCGTCGCCCCAGGATTTGGCGTCGCCGGCGTGGTGGATCTCGTCGAAGATGACGAGCGTCTTGCGGGCCTCGGTGCGCGCCCTGTGGAGGGCGGGGTGCATGGCGACCTGCGCGTAGGTGACGGCGACCCCCACGTAGTCGCGGGACGTGGCCCCCTGGCTGTTCTTGAACTCGGGGTCGATGTTGATGCCGACCCTGCCGGCGGCGTCGGCCCACTGGCGCTTGAGGTGCTCGGTGGGCGTGACGATGGTGATCGCTTTGATCACCCCGTTGGCCAGGAGCTCGCTGGCTATGCGCAGGGCGTAGGTGGTCTTGCCGGCGCCCGGGGTCGCCACGGTGAGGAAGTCGCGGGGCTCCCGACTGAAGTAGAGGTCGAACGCCTGCTGCTGCCAGGCGCGCAGCTTGGGGGCGGTGCCCCAGGCGGCGCGGTCTGGGTAGGAAGGCGAAAGGTGGGACGCGGCGAACGTGCTCACCGCATCACCTCTGGGGTTCGTGTGCTTCGCTTTCTCACAGTGACCCAAGAGTAATCGGGCCCACTGACAAGACGTGCCGTGCACCGGGAATCCTGGTCAAGCTCATCCTTGCGTGCTATTGGGCGTCCCGTGGCTTATCGGACGCCTGACAGCACCGCGTCGAGCGCCTGCCTGCGGTTGCCGTCGTCGGGTTGGAGGAGGCCGACGAGGAGGACATCCCTCCCCGGACGAGTGAGAAGTGTCACGCGCAGGTAAGCCGGACCGTTCACAACATCTCGGTACTCGGCCCTGAGCGCACGGGTGTATCCGTGTTCGAGCGACCTGTCGTCGACGACCGTGACCCGGTCGCCCTTGAGCAGGAGCCGGGAGTACAACTCTGCCGCCTCCCGCGCGGCCTTCCGCGCGTCGGCGACGGGGCCGGCCACCGGTCTCGCCATCACGAGCGCGCCGCCTCCGTCGCGCAGCACGGACGTGAACCCCGTCACGGGCGGCACCGCCTCCTCCCGCCACCCCGGAGGCAGGGAGAGGGTCACTCCGGCAACCGCGTCGCGGACCTGCACGGTCACGGCCTCGGGAGCGGCAGGCCGCGTCAGAATCACGACCAGCCCGGCGACGAGCCCACCGGCCACGACGAGCGCGAGCCCCACACCCGCCCAGCGCCGCCACCGGCGGCCCCTGACCTTCCGCCCCAACCCGGGGTCGGCGGGGGCGCCGTAGAGCCGGGCGGACGGCGGCAGCGACTCCCACGGCACCTTCTCCCCGACGGCCCTGATCCGGGGGATCCACCGCCCCTGCTCGCCGGGCTCGTCTCTGGGCCACTCCCCGTCGTCGGGGTCGTCACGCCGCCCCCAGGCGGTGGACGGACGCCGGCCGTGCCGGGGCTCGGCGGCTCGGGAGGCACTCTGCGAGGGCGTCAGGTCCCAGGGATCACGGCGGTCGCCGCGCGAGGGCTCCGGGGCCTGGGAAGGAGTACGGTCGCCCCGCCGAGAGCCCGGGGCTCGGGGAGCACCCAGCGGCGGCGCAGGGACATAGGGGTCACGGCGGTCGCTCCGCGGGGGCGCCAGATCACGGGGATCACGGCGGTCACTCCGTGGGGGCTCGGGGGCCCGGGGAGAGGTACGGCGGTGCTTCGGCGGGCCTGGCGGCCAGACACGGTGATCATCATCCATGACACCTCCCTGTCCCGCTGTCCTATCACTCCTTGTCGTTCTCGACCGGCGATCCGTGATCGCAGTGACAGGAGATGCGGAATCCCCCTCAAGGACAGGCCCGAAACGCGTATACCGGCCGTGGAGGAACGAACGCGTGAGGCGTGCCGCCAGGGCGCGGAGACGGTTGCCGCGGGCCGTGGCGGCGGCCCGCCCCGTACCGGTCAGCGGCCGTCTCCCTGGAGGCCCTCAGCCCCGTACGGCGGATGGCGCCGGCCCATGCGTGCCGTAATAAAAGGAGCGAAAGGAGCGAAAGGAGGGCACCACGACAGCACCGGCCCCGCACCGGCGACGGGACGATCAGCGGGCGCGGCGGGCGAGCAGCATCGCGGCGAAGGCGACGAGCGCCATCAGGCCCCCGATCACCTCGAACCCGCGGGCGATCTCGGACGGGCTGTGGCCGATCAGGTTGATCAGCGCGCCGCCCACGCCGAAGGCCAGGGCGCTGCCGAGCATGTCCGTGACCGACAGGGCCGCCGAGTTGGCCCCCTGCTCGTTGACCGGCGACTGCTTGAGCGCCGTGACGCTCACCGTGGTCATCCCCAGCCCCATCCCGAAGCCCGCCACGATCCAGGCCGGGACGGCGACCCACCCGGTGACCCCGGGAAGCACCGAGAGCAGCGACAGCAGCACGCCCGCCATCACGCAGGCCGCCCCGGTCCTGATCCGCCGGTACGGCTCGGCGCTGCGCCGGCTCTGCAGGTACGACCCGGTGGACCACCCCAGCGCCCCGGTGGTGAGCGCGATGCCCGCAAGCCTCGGATCGAACTCCTTGACCTCCTCCAGCACGAGCGGGATGAACCCGTTCACCCCGAAGAACGCCGCCGAGAAGAACCCACGCAGCATGATCGTGGTCGGCAGCCCCGCCCCGAAGCGCAGCGCCCCCGGCGGCAGCAGCTTGCGCAGCCCGTAGCCGAGCGCGGCCAGACCGGCGACGACGGCGACCGCGCTGCGCGCGGGCTCGTCGTGCAGGCCGTCGACGCCCCACAGCAGTACTCCGGCTCCTCCCGCGGCCGCCAGGGCGGCCAGCGTCATCGCCACCGGACGGGAGCGCGGCCCCTCCGACGGCGCAGCCTCCTGCGAGGGACGCCTCTTCAGCGCGGGCACCAGCATGACCAGGGCCGGCAGCACGAGCGGGATGATGCCGTAGAACACCCACCGCCACCCCCAGGTGTCGGCCACGAACCCGGCCACGGCCGGGCCCACCATGGCGGGCACCACCCACGCCGCCGACAGCGCCGCGAACACTCTGGGCCGCACGTCCGCCGGATAGACCCGGGCGATCATGACGTAGATCGCCACGATCGTGCAGCCCGCCCCCAGCCCCTGGACGGCCCGCGCCGCCAGGAACAGCTCCTTGTTCACCGCCGCGCCGGCCAGCCCCATCCCCAGGACGAAGAGCACCACGCCGAGGAGGAACGGCATGGTGTAGCCGCGGCGATCCGCCCAGAGCCCGGAGACCACGTTGGCGAACAGGCTGGCGATGAGGAAGGCCGAGAAGCTCAGCCCGTACAGGTCGAGGGCGTCGAGCTGCTTCGACACCTGCGGCATGACGACGCCGACGGACATGCCCTCGAAGGCGACCAGTGTGACGACCAGCAGGATGCCGATGGTGGCCGCGCGGTAGGCGGCACCGAAGATGCGGGGTTGCTCGTATGGAGTGTCGACTGCCTTCGGTGCTTTCACTCCGACATCCTATTTCCCACCCGAACGGGGCAAACGCGGGTGGGTGGGGATCGCGGACATGGGGGAGACGGTCGCGACCCCGCCGGGAATACGGAGGGCGGCCGAAGAGCGGGGGGTGCGGTAGGCGGCCCAGGCTTCGCGCATGCGGATCGCCTGGCCGCTGGTGAACTCGCGCATGCACTCGTCGTCGGCGTAGTCCATGAAGTTGTGCATCGGGTCGTCGCCCGCGTCGGGGCAGGTGTCCTTGGTGGTGGGGCAGCCCTCGGTCGGCCTGGCCTCCGGCGCGGTGTCGGCGATGCCGTCGCCGGGGTCGTCGCAGCCGTTGTCGAAGGTGTGGAAGAGCCCGAGCCAGTGGCCGATCTCGTGGACGCCGGTGAATCCGCGGTCGTAGTCGACCAGCGACCCGCCGGGCAAGGTGCGCCAATCGATGACGACGCCGTCGAGGACGGGGTCGCTGTCGTACAGGTACGGGTAGGTGGAGAAGCCGAGAAAGGCGTCGCTGAGCTGGGCGAGGTAGAGGTTCAGGGTCTCGGGCCCGCCACGGCGGAGCGCCCGCTTCATGGCCGTCTCGTTGCCGACGGGGTCGGTGAACCAGCCGGTGTTCAGCTCGACCGAGATCTCGTCGAGGCGGAAGCGCACGCCCGTGTCGACGCCGCCGTACCGGCCGGAGTAGGCGGCGTTGAGCGTGTCGATCTGCTCTCTGGCCGCCTGGTCGGATGCCCGCCTGACGCCGTCAGTGAGGACGTGCACCCGGGTCGGCACGGTGACGATGTCGGGCGGGGTTCTGCCGCGCAGCCGCCTGCCCAGGTCGGCGAGCATGTCCGACACCTGATTCGGCCGCAGGGACCTCGGCTCCGGAGATCGGGGGTCGTCGGTGGACCGGCGGCCGGGTTTCGGCTTGACGCAGACGGACTGCGCGACCAGCGCGGGTTGGGGCGGCAGCGCCGGCCCGGCCGCGAGCAGGCATGCCAACGAGACGGCGGTCGCACGCCTGGCCATGCGGCCTCCAGTTACGATTTGAGTCGATGCGACTACAGACCGTAACTCGACCTACGGCGCTGACCAGGCAGCGACACTCACTGGTTCTTGTCGCCGCCGCCCTCGCCGCCGCCAACCGGCAGGCTCTCGTAGATCTCCTTGCACTCCGGGCACACCGGGTACTTCTTCGGGTCACGGCTGGGCACCCAGACCTTGCCGCACAGGGCACGGATCGGCGTGCCGGTCACCATGCTCTCGGTGATCTTGTGCTTGTCGGCGTAGTGGGAGAACCGCTCGTGATCGCCGTCGCCATGGGACGTGCGCGGCGTGGTCTCCTGCTCAGGGAGGATCTTCGTGGTGCTCACCCCGCTTAGTCTATGCCCCGCGGCCCAGCGCTCCTTCCGGCTCGGCGAGCCCCCGGCGTCCCTGGAAAACAGGGCGGCTCCCGCCCCGGAAAGGGAGCGGGAGCCGCGAGGAAGCGAGCGTCAGCCGACGTGGACCGGCGCGCCCTCCGTCTTGCGACCGGCCTTGACGAACAGGGCCAGCACCGCGGTCAGGATCGCGATGCCGGTGCTGACCAGGAAGGCCAGGTGCATGCCGTCCATGAACGCGTTGTGCACCGCGCCGCCGACCATCTGCTTGAGCTCAGCGGGGGTTCCCGGGGGCAGCCCGCCGAAGGAGGCGGCCTTCTCCAGCAGCGTCATCTTGTCGGCCGGGATCGCCTTGGCCGCCGGGCCGAGGTAGCCGGGCAGCTTGCTGGAGATCTCGGCGGCCATGACGGCGCCCAGGATCGCGGTGCCGAGCGCGCCGCCGACCTGCATGGCCGACTGCTGCACGCCGCCCGCGACGCCGCTGAGCTCGACGGGCGCGTTACCGACGATGATCTCGGTGGCGCCGACGAACACCGGCGAGAGGCCGAAGGCCAGCAGCAGGAAGGGGATCCCGCTCTCGATGAACGAGGCGTCGAGGCTGAGCCGCGACATGAGGAACATGGAGCACGCGGTGATCAGCAGGCCGACGGCCATCGTGATCTTCGGGCCGGCCTTGCCGATCATCATGCCCGCCAGCGGCGAGGCGACGATCATGCCCGCGCTCATCGGCAGCATCCGCATGCCCGCCTCCAGCGGGGTCAGGCCGTGGACGCCCTGGAAGAAGAAGCCCAGGAAGAACATGGCGCCGAACATCGCGAACGCGACCATCATCATCAGCACGGTGCCGATCGAGATCGACGGGTTCTTGAACAGCCCGAGCGGCACCAGCGGCTGCTTGGCCCTGCTCTGCCAGAAGATGAACCCGGCGATCAGCACGGCGAAGCTGGCCAGGAAGCCCAGCGTCTTGCCGTCGCCCCAGCCCCACTCGGGGGCCTTGATGATCGACCAGATCAGCGCGAACATCGCGCCGGACAGCAGCACCACGCCGCCCCAGTCGATGCGCGAGAGCGACTTGGCGCGGTTCTCCTTGATGATCAACACGCCCATGACCAGGGCGACGACGCCCACCGGGGCGTTGATGAAGAAGACGGACTGCCAGCTCACGTTCTCGACCAGCACACCGCCCACGATCGGGCCCGCGGCGCTCGACAGGCCGATGATGGCACCCCACGCCCCCATCGCCTGGTTCAGCTTCTCACCAGGGAACGCTCCACGCAGCAACGCCAGGGCGGCGGGCTGGAGCAGCGCGCCGAACAGGCCCTGCAGCACACGCAGGCCGATCAGGGCACCGACCGGCGACAGGCCGGGAATAACGTCCGAGATCTCGGCGCTGAGGCCGATGCCCACCGAAGAGAGGGCGAATCCGGCGACGCCGATCAGGAAGACCCGCTTGTGCCCGAACAGGTCGCCGAGCTTGCCCGCGGTGATCAGGAACACCGCCAGGGCGAGCAGGTAACCGCTGGTCACCCACTGCAGGTCCGACAGGGAGGCGCCGAGGTCAGCCTGGATCACCGGGTTGGCGATACCGACCACGGTCCCGTCGAGCATCACCATGATGACGCCCAGACAGACCGCGAGCAGGGTCAGCCACGGATTGCCCGCTCCCGTCTTATCTGGGCCGGACGACGACGGCGCGTCGACCGTCCTCGTGTGAGCCATAAGTCCCCCTCAAGTACAGCTGCCCCACGCCAGGGCATAAGTCTCGTAAGCCTCCGGTAATATATGTCAGTCGATGACAGATGACAAACGGATTTTATTCGGCGCAGTATGACTTCTGGCAGTCTGTGACAGAATGATGTCGAGGGAGTGAAATCTGTGGGGCTGCGGGAGCGCAAGAAGGAGAAGACGCGGCTGGCGATCCTCGACGCCGCGATCGACTTGTTCCTCGAACAAGGGTACGACTCCACCACCGTGGAGCAGATAGCGGGGGCGGTCGACGTGTCGCCGCGCACGTTCTTCCGCTACTTCACCAGCAAGGATCACATCGTGCTGTGGTTCCACGACCAGGGCGAGGAGATCATGCTGGAGACCCTGCAGGCCCGCCCCGCCGACGAGCCTCCCTTCACCTCGCTGGCGCACGCGTTGCGTGCGGTACTGAGCAATGTGGCCGATTCAACGCCCGCCGACACCCAGAGGTTCCTGAAACTGCGCCGCGTCCTGGAGGAGCACCCGCACCTGGTGGGCCTGTCAGTGGCCAGGGGCACGGAGACCGAGAGGCGCCTGGCCGACGAGGTCGCCGCCCGCCGCGGCGTCGACCCGGCGCAGGACCGCCTCACCCACCTCATCGTGGCGTTCGCCATGTCAACGATGCGGGTCGGCTTCGACTGCCCGCAGTCCGAGCCGCACGACGTTCGGGAGATCGTGGGCCGGTTGGAGGCGACGATCCAGCTCGCCGAGCTGTCGCTGCGCCCCGGCTGGGACGCCTAGTTCAGCGTCGGGTCGTCGGGGCAGGTGGCCACGAAGGCCAGCTCGCCGGGCTGCCGCCGAAGAACGTTCCGCCAAAGGGAGCCGGGGTCGGCGTGGAAGGTGTCGCCCGCCTCGGAGTCGACCACGTACCAGGCGCCCTCCGCGATCTCGCTCTCCAGCTGCCCGGACGTCCAGCCCGCGTAACCGGCGAAGATCCGCATCTGCGCGATCTCGCCCTGCAGGATCTCGGGCGGCGCGTCGAGGTCCACCGTGCCCAGCCTGGAGACGGCGGGTGTGCCCGCGTGAAGCCTGCGCCAGCCCAGCGGCTCCTCCCCGCTCGGAACCGCGGCCAGCGCCAGCGCGCTGTCGGTCTGCACGGGACCGCCCTGGAACAGCACGGGCGGCCCGGTGACCAGCGGATCCCAGACCGGCAGCACCTGCGTGACCGAGATCTCGCTCGGCCGGTTCAGCACCACGCCCAGCGTTCCGCCGTCGTGGTCGTGTTCGAGGATCAGCACGACGCTACGCCGGAAGTTGGGGTCGTCTAGGAGCGGGGTCGCCACCAACAGACCGCCGACGTAGATCGCCTCCGCCATACCTCCATCATGAGGGGTCAACCCCGCATCTCGCTCCCCCGTCGTGTCGATGTTACTTTCCGCAATCAACAGGGGACCATGGGTAGCAGAGATCACTTTCGGAGGAGCAATGCGCATCGGCACCCGCCTCGCCCTGGCAGCGCTGCCTGTCGGGGCGACACTCCTCCTGCCGTCGGCGGCCTGGGCGTGGCCGCAGCCCGACAACCCCGGCGACCCGTTCACCATGAAGACGGACCGGGTGGCCTGCGGCAGGGGGCGTGTGCCGGTCAACCTGACCAACGACAGCGGCGAGGCGGCCCGGTACGACCTGCAGTCCGACTCCCAGACCGTCGCGACCGGCTCCATCGACGCGCACGACACGATCACCAGGAACATCAGGGTCGGCCGCGGGAGCAGCGTGCGGATCGAGGCGTTCTCGGTGGACGACGACGAGTCCGACTCGCTGATCGACTCGACGCTCATCAGGAACGACTGCCCCTGGGGCCGCCGCTTCGACCGCCCGGCCTACACCGGCGGCGCCTGGGGCCGCCGCTCCGGCCGCCTGCCCTACACCGGCCCTCCAGCCGACCTGTGGGGCAAGCTCGCGACCGCCGGGGGCCTGGTCATCACCGGCGGCATCATCTGGTGGTACGGCTCGATCTGGCCCCGCCAGACCTACTCCTAGCCGCCGGGTCAGGCGCCGTCACACCTCACCCACGAAGGCTCCGGCACGGGCGGCCGCCAGGGCACGCGTGGCCGCCAGGGTCGCGACCGTCTCGTCCACCGGCTCCCTGGTGACCACGAGGCGGTAGTAGAGCGGCGCCGAGACCGCCCTGATCAGCTCGCGGCCGTCCGTGCCCGCCGGGAGTTCGCCGCGCTCCACCGCGAGGTCCACCGCCTTGGCCCACTCGTCGATCCTGCGCGCGTAGAAGGCGCGCAGCGCGGTGGCCGCCTCCTCGTCGCAGGTGGCGGCCGCGATGACCGCCTGGAAGGTGGCGCTCAGGCGTTCGTCCCTGAGGGCGGCGAGGACACCGGCCGCGTTCGCCCGCAGGTCGCCCTCGATCGTCCCCGTGTCGGCGTGGGACGCCGACTGGTCGGCCAGCTCCGTCATGAGGCCGGTGACCAGGCCCGCGGCGCTGCCCCAGCGCCGGTAGACGGTGGTCTTGCCCACCCCGGCCCGGGCCGCCACCGCGTCCATGCTGAGGCCGTGGAAGCCGTGTTTCACCAGTTCGTCCTGGGTGGCCTCCAGCACGGCCGACCGGACCCTGGCCGTGCGGCCGCCGGGCCTGACCGTCCCGGCCAAACGGGACTCTTGTTCCATTAGTGCGCCTCCTTGTGTTACCGTCATGCCCACCTTAACGGAACCTCTGCCCCATTAAGGGGGATTCATGACCGCACTCACCGAGAGCCAGGACGCGCGGATGACCGCGCGCCAGCGGATGGTGCTCGTGCTGCTGCTCGGCTCGCAGTTCATGCTGGCCGTCGACTTCTCGATCCTGAACGTGGCGCTGCCCGTGATCGGGTCCGGGCTCGGGTTCGCGCTGGCCGACCTGCAGTGGGTGGCGACCACGTTCGCGCTGGCCGCCGCCGGGTTCACGCTGCTGTTCGGACGCGTCGCCGACCTGTTCGGACGCCGACGGCTGTTCCTCGCCGGGATGGCCCTGCTCGGCCTGTCCTCGCTGGCAGGAGGGCTGGCCGCGTCCCCCGCGACGCTGCTGGCCGCCAGGGTCGCGCAGGGCCTGGCCACGGCGATCGTCACGCCCGCCGGGCTGTCGCTGCTGACCACCTCGTTCCGCGAGGGTCCGCTGCGGGCTCGGGCGCTGGGCCTGAACGGGGCGCTGATGTCGGCCGGCTTCACCTCGGGGGCGATCCTGGGCGGGCTGCTGACCGACCTGCTGAGCTGGCGGTGGGCGTTCCTCGTCAACGTGCCCGTCGCGGTGGCCGTCCTGGCCGCGGCGCCCGCGCTGCTGTCCGAGAGTCGTCCCGCGCAGCGGCCCAGGATGGACCTGCCGGGTGCCGCGACGGTGACGGCGGGCCTGCTCGCGCTGGTCTTCGGGCTGACCCGCGCCGGCGAGCACGGCTTCGCCGACCCTGCCGGGCTCGGCGGGCTCGCGGTCGGCGCGCTGCTGCTGGTGGCGTTCTGGTTCGTGGAGCGGCGGGCGTCCTCGCCGCTGGTGCCGGTGACGATCCTGGCCAGGGCGAGCGTGAAGTGGGGGAACCTGGCGGGGCTGGCCGCCTTCGCCACCGAAACCTCGCTGGTCTTCCTCATGACGCTCTACCTGCAGAAGGTGCTGGGCTACTCGGCACTGGCGACGGGGCTGGCGTTCGGCGTGCTGGGGCTCGGCACCGTGCTGGGCGGCGTCGTCGCTCCCCGGGTGCTGTCGCGCCTCGGCACCGGGCGGGCGCTCGCGGCCGGGTTCGCCGTGCAGGCCGTGGCCACGGCCTCGCTGGCGCTGCTCGGGACGGGGTCCGGCTGGATCTGGCTGCTGCTGGCGGCCACGTTCATCGGCGGCGTCGGGAACATGGTGGCGATCGTCGGCTTCATGGTGACGGCCACCTCGGGCCTGCCCGACTCCGAGCAGGGGCTCGCCACCGGCCTGGCCACGATGACCCAGCAGGTCGGCATCACCATGGGCATCCCGATCATGAGCGCCGTCGCCACCGCCGCCATGGGCTCCTCGGTGCTGCGCGGGGTGACCGTCGCGGTGCTGGTCAACGCCCTGCTGACGCTGGCGGCCGGATTCGTCCGCACCGGTCGTGGACGGTGACCGCCGCGAGCTTTACACCCTCTCCGAACGGGAAGCAGGACCACCGACGGCCCCGACCGGCAAAGGACGCGCCATGAGAACCCACGAGGCGTTGCTGCGGCACTTCCGTGACCTTCGCGACGGCACCTACGGCCACGCCTCCTCTCGCGAGGACAAGGAACGCCTCTTCACCGAGACGGTCGCCCTCATGGACGCGGTGGCCCGGCAGACCCTGGACGAGGTCAACGCCGAACTCCTCCTCGGCACGGGCCAGGTAGAGGCCACCGGCCTGACCAGGAGCCAGGACGGCGGCCTCATGGCCGTGTGGTCGCTCACCTGGCCGGAGCAGCGGCGGGCCGGAGTCGAGCCCGTCGCCCTGGTGGCGCACTACGGCCGCGGCTTCCACCATCCGCACCTGCGGGGCGGCACGGTGGGCGAGTGGCCGCTGAACGTCTTCAACGCCTCGGACGCGGCCGACCAGCTTCCGACGCTGCGCGCCATCGCCGCGGCCGACGTCCACAACCTGGTCTTCCAGGCCGACTACCGGCTGATCCCGGCCGTCGCCGAGGAGGCGCCCCCAGAGGGCAGGTGACGCCGGGGATCAGGCCTCGGTGAAGCCGCGGGCCCGGCCGCCCGCCGACTCCCGCACGGCCGCCGCGACGGCGGTCGCCACGTCGGGGTGGAAGACGCTCGGGATGATGTAGTTGGGGCCGAGCTCCTCGGGGGTGACGACGGCGGCGAGAGCGTGCGCGGCGGCCAGGAGCATCTCCTGGGTGACCTCGGTGGCCTGGGCGTCGAGCAGGCCGCGGAAGACGCCGGGGAAGGCCAGCACGTTGTTGATCTGGTTGGGGTAGTCGGAGCGGCCGGTCGCCACCACGGCGGCGTGCTCGCGGGCGTCGTCGGGCGAGACCTCGGGCTCGGGGTTGGCCAGGGCGAAGACGACCGCGTCGCGGGCCATGCCGGCGATGTCGTCGCCAGACAGGATGCCCGGGGCCGAGACGCCCACGAACACGTCGGCGTCCTTGACGGCGCCGCGCAGATCGCCCGAGTAGCCCTCGTCGTTGGTGTGCTCGGCGATCCAGCGCAGCGAATCGTCGAGGTCGTCGCGGCCCTTGTGGACGGCGCCGAGGTAGTCGCAGACGACGACGTTGCGGGCTCCGGCGGCGAGCAGGAGGCGCAGCACGGCGTTGCCCGCCGCCCCGGCGCCCGCCATGGTGATCTTGACGTCCTCGATCGGCTTGTTGACCACGCGCAGCGCGTTGGTGAGCGCGGCCAGCACGCAGATGGCGGTGCCGTGCTGGTCGTCGTGGAAGACCGGGATGTCGAGCAGCTCGCGCAGCCGCCGCTCCACGTCGAAGCAGCGGGGCGCGGAGATGTCCTCGAGGTTGATGCCGCCGAAGCCGGGCGCGATCAGCTGCACGGCGCGGACGATCTCGTCGACGTCCTGCGTGTCGAGGCAGATGGGCCAGGCGTCGATGCCGGCGAACCGTTTGAACAGCGCCGCCTTGCCCTCCATGACCGGCAGCGCCGCCTCCGGGCCGATGTTGCCGAGGCCGAGCACGGCCGAGCCGTCGGTGACGACGGCGACGGTGTTGCGCTTGATGGTCAGCCGCCGCGCGTCCTCCTTGTTGCGCGCGATCGCCATGGAGACCCGCGCCACGCCGGGCGTGTAGGCCATCGACAGCTCGTCGCGGTTGCGCAGCGGCACCTTCGACTTCATCTCGATCTTGCCGCCGAGGTGCATGAGGAAGGTGCGGTCGGACACCTTGTGGATGACCACGCCGTCGACGGCCTCGAGCTGATCGACGATGGCCTGAGCGTGGTCGGTGTCGCGGGCCGCGCAGGTGACGTCGATGCGGAGCTTCTCGTGGCCCGCGTTGGTCACGTCGAGGGCGGTGACCACGCCTCCCGCCGACTCTACGGCGTGGGTGAGCTGGCTGACGGCCTTGCCGCCTGCTGGCACCTCGAGCCGCACGGTGATGGAGTACGACACACTGGGGACGGTCGCCACGTCAATCGCTCCTTCGCGCCTGACCAGGAAGTCCTCCCATGGTAGGGGGTTTCGGTCAGTCAAGCGCCTCGGCGGCGGTGACGATCAGATCCACGCAGGTCGGCACGGGGATGCTGGTGCTGTCGAGCACCAGGTGGTACTGGCAGGGGTCGGCGGGGTTGACCCGGTAGAAGTGGCGCACGTAGGCGCCGCGCGCCCGGTCGTTGTCCTCGATGAGCTTGCGGGCCTCGCGCTCGCTCAGCTCGCTGATCGTGGACGTCTGCCGGACCCGGCGTTTCAGCGGGGCGTCGAGCCGGACATGCAGCGCGCCCGGATGGTCGGCCAGCACGACCGCGCCCGCCCTGCCGAGGAAGACGCCGCCCTCGGCGCGGGCGATGTCCTTCAGCATGCGCTCGGTACGGCGGACGAACTCCTCCGGCGCGAGCGGCATCGCACCGGGAACGTACATGTCCACGCCGCCGAAGGTGACCGTCGGCAGTCGCATCGCTCCGCCCAGGAGCCTGCCGAGGCCGTGCTCGGCCCTGTCGTCGTGCGCCAGCGCCTCTTCCAGGGTGCAGCCCAGCTCCTGCGCCACGGCGCTGGGGATGGCGCGGTCGACGAAGGGCACGCCCAGACGTTCGGCGACGGCCGGACCGATGACGCTCCCGGCCGTGCCGTATGTCGCCGAAATCGTGACGACCCGCATACCTTCAGGTTAGAACAATGCGCTTGACAAAGCTCTACGTGCTTTGGCCAGAGATGGGTCGTCTGCTGGAAGCGCGGCGAAAAGGTCGAGCAGGTGACGCCTGGCCTTGTCGCGCTCGTCGCCCGAGGTTCGCTTCACCACCTGGATGATCCGCTCGAACGCCTCGTCGACCGCGCCGGACAGCATCTGCAGGTCGGCCGCGAGCAGTTCGGCGTCGATGTCGGACGGGTCCTGCAGGCGACGCTGGACCTCGGCCGGGTCGGCGTCGGCCGTCCGCCTGATCAGGCCGACGCCCGCCAGGCCCATCTTCGCGTCCTCGTTGCCCGGCGCGCGGGCCAGCAGCCGCTCGTAGGCGGCGGCCGCCGCGTCGAGGTCGCCCTTGTCGATGGCCTCCTCGGCGGCCACCAGGTCGGGGTCGGCCGGGGGCTCGGCCGGAGCCTCCTGCCCGCCCTCGGCCGCGGGCGGCCGGGCGTCGGGGTTGGCCTGGTAGAACTGCTCGACGGCGGCCATCAGCTCGTCGAGCCAGCGGCGCACCTCCTGCTCGGGCAGCACCTGCTGGAAGCCCGTGACCGCCTGCCCCTGGAAGATGGCCAGCACGGTCGGCACCGCCTGCACGCGCAGCGCCTGCGCGATCTGCGGGCTGGCGTCGACGTTCACCCTGGCCAGCACCGCCCGGCCGCCGGTCTCGCCGACCACCTTCTCCAGCACGGGGCTGAGCTGGGCGCTGCCGGGGGCCCGCGGTGACCAGAGGTCGAGAACGACAGGCACGCTCACGGAGCGGTCGATGACGTCGGACGTGAACGTCTCCTCGGTCACGTCGACGACCGTGGCAGAAGAGGCCGCCTGAGGACCCGCGGCCTCCCGCCGGGCCTGCGACTCCAGTGCCTGCTTGCGCGCGCCCAGGTCGATGGCTCCGTAGAGCGACCCGGGCCTAGAGAAGTCCGCCATGCTCCTCATCTTGCCGCATGTCGGAGGCGGGGAAGTCACCAGCGGCCACCCTGAGCGTGCGCAACTGGTCGAACATCTGCCCCAGCGCGGCCTCGTCGTACATCCCCAGGCCGAAATCCGCCGCCATCAGGTCGTCGGTGGCCCGCCGCACGACGTCCCGGCCCGCCTCGGTGATCTCGGCGAGCACGCCACGCCCGTCGCGCGGATTCGGCATCCGGGAGACCAGCCCCGACTTTTCCAACCTGTCGACCGTGTTGGTGACGCTGGTGGGATGGACCATCAGGCGTTCACCGATCTTTGACAGCGGCAGCGCGCCGGACCTGCTGAAGGTCAACAACACCAACGCCTCATACCTGGCGAAGGTCAAGTCGTACGGTTTCAGGAGCGAGTCAAGTTGCGACAGCAGGATCTGATGCGCTCTCATGATCGACGTGACGGCGGCCATCGCGGAAGAGGGGCCGAAGTGAACACGCCAGGTCTCCGCGGCGCGCGCGATCGGATCGAACGGCAGGTTGAGCGGCTTCGGCTGCGACACAGCGCTACGGTAGCGCGCCGCTCGTCCGGGTTCGTGCGGTTACTCTAAGCGATCAGATTCACTGCTTGCCCAAGAATCCGGACGACAATCATCACGCTCAGTTATGGTTCTCGCATCAAGGGTGACGCGGAAGCCAAGTCCATCGCCTGTGGGGACCGGCGTGGGCTGCTCCGCTTCCGCATCGCCCACGGGGCACGGGGGGTGCTTGATGGACTTCAACGGGATGATGCGTGCGTGAGCATGCGGGCGTTGCACGCGAGGAGCTGAAGCAGAGCGCGGCCGTCACGGTCGCCGTGCTGCTCGCGCTCGGCCTGGCAGCCGCGTGGAGCGTCCTGATCCCTGGTGTCGACGCGTGGGACAACATCGTGGCCGCCGTCATCGGGTCGCTGCGGCTGACGGGTCCCGTCGCCGCGGCGTTCGCCGCATGGGTGGCCCTGCGCAAGCGCAGGGCCCTGCGCCGCCGCGCGCTGACACCCTGGCGCGCGCTGAAGGCGCCGCTCGCCATCATCGTCGTGGTGCTCGGCTCGTTCGCCGCCACCGTGCTGGTACTGGCCGTCAAGACGGTGCTGACCGAGCAGTCCGGACGGCTGAGCCTGCCGGGCCTGGGCGTCGGTGTGGCCGGGCTCGCGCTCTACTCGGTGATCGGCTGGATCGCCGGCTGGGCGCTGCCGCGCGCCGTCACCCCGCCGATGGCCGGGCTCGGCTGCTACGGGCTGTTCACCTGGCTGGCCGAGGGCCAGTCGTGGGCCGACAGGCTGGCCCCGGGCACCGGCGAGCCCTACGACCTGTTCCAGGGGTTCAGCGGGGCGGCCTTCTTCGACCAGACGATCTGGCTGGTCGGCGTCACCGCGGCGCTGCTGCTCGGCTGGGCGGCGATGGTGACCAGGCAGGCGCTGGTGCTGGCGTGCGCGCTGCTCGCCGTGCTCGCCGCCGGCCTGGGCGTGGCCAGGCTGCTGGCCGAGCCGGAACCCGCCGCCGCCCAGGACATCGCCTACAGCTGCCAGGACTGGCCGATCACGGTCTGCGTCCACCCGGGCATGCGGGCAGGCCTGACCGAACTCGGCGCGGCCTTCACCCCGATCGCCTCCCGGCTCGCGGGCACGCCCGCCGCCTTCACCCGGGTGGAGCAGCGCCCGCTCGACGAGCAGCTGAAGCCGTTCGCCGGGCTCGCCCCGATCCACGTGCCCGATCTGTCGGCCGGGTTCGCCGACGAGTCGGCCTCCGAGTACCTCGAGTCGCTGGCGGCCAGATGCCCCGACACCACCGCCGACGGATACCGCGAGATCGTGATGGCCTGGCTGCGCGGCGAGCCCCTGCCCGGCGGCCCGCTGCCCGAGCACCAGTACGCCGCCGCCTGGTTCTCCGGGCTGAGCGAGCACCAGCGGCGCGAGTGGCTGCGCATGTTCTACAGCGACTTCCAGTCGTGCAGGCTGTCGAGCACCCACTTCGGGGGCGGTCCCGCGCAGGCGGCCACGCGTCCGACGCCCAGCGCGTCGCAGGTCTATCCGGTCTACCCGCAGCCCACCGCCGGCCCGCCCCCGAGCTGGGGACCGGAGATGTCACCAAAAGGCTGGCAATGATGATCGCCGTTCGGGTAGTCAAGCCCGCATGACGACTTCCCAGACGGCGCCCGCCATGGTCCCCCCGAGGCGGCGCCGAAGGTGGCGATACGTGGCCGGGCTGCTGGTCCTGGCCGTCCTGCTGGTCGTGGGCGGACGGCTGGCGTGGTCCTGGCTCAACCCCCTGGGCGAACGGACCGTCGACCGCAGCCAGCCGGTGCTGCTGCAGTCCATCAAGGACCTGAGCAGGTTCGAGGCGGCCACCGGCACCTTCCAGGTGGTGGTGGACCTGGAGAAGGACGCCGCGTTCCTCCCCGACGCGGTCAAGGGCACCCGCACGCTGTTCGTCGGCGCGGGCAGCGTCGACGCCTACGTCGACCTCTCCGGCATGGCCGCCAACGCCGTGACCGTCTCCGATGACCGCACCCAGGCCACCATCCGCCTGCCCCGGGCCCAGCTCGAGAAGCCCAACCTCGACAACCGCCGCTCCTACGTCTTCGCCCAGCAGCGTGGGCTGCTCGACCGGGTGCAGGACTTCCTGTCGTCCTCCCCCGGCGACCAGCGCGAGCTCTACGTGCTCGCCGAAACCAAGATCACCGAGGCGGCGAACGCGAGCGACCTGCGGTCCAGGGCCGACGGCAACACCAAGGTCATGCTGGAGGGGATGCTCAGGTCCCTGGGCTTCACCAAGGTGACGGTCAAGTTCGCCGACGAGCCCTGAGCACCCCCCTTAGACGAGCCCTAAGCACCTCCTTAGGCGTCCTGAGCCCGGCCCCCGGCGGAGAGATAAGGCATCCGCCCGATGTGCGGGTGTGGGCCTTAGGCGGAGTCTTAAGAGTGCAAGAAGCCGAACACAGCACGGGAGAACTCGGATGCACGCCGAACTCGAGTACGTCGTCATGCAGAACCACGCCGCCGAGCTGCGGCAGGCCGCCGCGGAGCACCGGCGGGCGCTGGAAGCGCAGCGGGGCCGGAAGGCCGAGGGCCGCCACCGCTCGCTGTTCGCCCGCTTCCTCGCCTCGTGACCCGCCCAGGACACCCCGGCCGCCCACGTCGGTGCGGCCGGGCCAACCTCCCATAACGCCACCGTCCCTGGAAGGGACAGGCCCCTCAAAAGGCTCCCTTCCGTGGGGTGCTCACCCCATCCAAGAGGGCAGCCCGCCCCGAGACCCAGGCTCCGTCCGAGGGGTCCCGGCTACGGGACCCGGATGATGAGGGCGTCGCCCTGGCCGCCGCCGCCGCACAGACCCGCCGCGCCGAGGCCGCCGCCGCGTCGCTTGAGCTCGTGGGCGAGCGTGAGCACGATGCGCGCCCCAGAGGCCCCGATCGGGTGGCCGAGCGCGATGCCGCCACCGTTGACGTTCACCTTCTCCATCGGCACGCCCAGCTCCTTGACGGACTGGAGCACCACGCTGGCGAACGCCTCGTTGATCTCCACCAGGTCGAGGTCGTCCGCCGACAGCCCCTGCTTGGCCAGCGCCTGCTTGATGGCGTTGGCGGGCTGCGACTGCAGCGACGCGTCGGGACCGGCGACGTTCCCGTGCCTGCCGATCTCCGCCAGCCACGGCAGCCCGAGCTCCTCGGCCTTGGCCTTGGACATGACCACCACGGCGCAGGCGCCGTCGGAGATCTGCGACGCGGACCCCGCCGTGATCGTCCCGTCGGCGGCGAACGCGGGACGCAGCTTGGCCAGCGCCTCCACGGTGGTGTCAGCGCGCACGCCCTCGTCGTCCCTGACCACCGTCGGCTCGCCGCGCCGCTGCGGGATCTCCACCGGGACGATCTCGTCCTCGAACACGCCGTTCTTGATCGCCTGGGCCGCGAGCTGGTGCGAGCGGGCGGACAGCTCGTCCTGCTCCGCGCGCCCGATGCCGAGGCGGGCGTTGTGGCGCTCGGTCGACTCGCCCATCGCGCACTGGTCGAAGGCGCAGAACAGGCCGTCGTGCGCCATCGAGTCGACCACCTCGGCGCCGCCGTACTTGACGCCCTTGCGCAGGCCGGGCAGCAGGTGCGGTGCGTTCGTCATGGACTCCATGCCGCCCGCGACCACGATGTCGAACTCGCCCGCGCGGATGAGCTGGTCGGCCAGCGCGATGGCGTCGAGGCCGGACAGGCACACCTTGTTGATGGTGATGGACGGGACCGTCATCGGGATGCCCGCCTTGACCGCGGCCTGGCGGGACGGGATCTGCCCGGCGCCCGCCTGGAGCACCTGCCCCATGATCACATACTGGACGTCGGTGGGCGCGACCCCTGCGCGCTCCAGCGCCGCCTTGATCGCGAGACCGCCCAGGTCGACCGCCTGGAGCCCGGACAGGGCGCCGAGCAGCCTCCCGATCGGCGTACGCGCTCCTGCGACGATGACAGATCCAGACATGACGGCGGGCCTCCTGTGCGCAGGTCGGGTTCTTTGACACCATACCCACGAGTAAGACGCTGTTCGCCATGGAGGTAGGCCACACATGTTCATGCGGATCGACCACATCGGGATCGCCTGCCGTGACCTGGAGGAGAAGATCGCGCTCTTCTCCGGCCTGTTCGAGCTGACCGTGGTGGCCCGCGAGGTGAACGAGGAGCAGGGGGTGAAGGAGGCCATGTTGCACATCGCGGACGGTGAAGGCGGCGGCTCCTACATTCAGCTTCTGGAACCGCTCTCGGAAGACTCACCCGTGGGGAAATTCCTGGCGAAACGGGGCGAAGGTGTCCATCATGTGGCATTTGGAGTCCCCGATGTCACGGAGGCGATGGAACAGATTGGCGCGAAAGGCGTCAGGCTGCTGGATGCTCGGCCCAGGCACGGTTCCATGGGATCCTCGATCGCGTTTCTGCACCCCAAGGACACGGGAGGAATGCTGACCGAGCTGGTCCAAGCAGCCAAGGCCTAACAAACGCAAAAAACGTTCATATGTAACTAGTCACGCAGAAAGTCGGACGGGGCTTCGAAGGCGGCATCAGCGGAGTACGCTGGCCTTCCACCGGACATGGGGCCTGCCGCGAGGCACGGGCTCCTGGCTCGGATGTCCCGAACCCCCCGTCCGGCACGTGTAGCCGTCTCGACAACCCAGGATCGAGCCTCCATGCAGTCCGACATCGACGCCCAGCTCAACAACTTCTTCGAGGACGCTCCAGCACGCGAGTTCGACGTGGTGCTCCGTGGTTATGACCGCCACCAGGTCCACGACCACCTGAAGCAGCTCGACGGCGAGCTTCGCCAGGCCCGCGAGCAGGCGACGTCCCTGCAGCGCGACCTCTCCGACTCTCAGCGGCAGCTCCAGGAGCAGGAGCGCCCCACCTACTCCGGGCTCGGCGCCCGTATCGAGCAGTTGCTCCGGCTGGCCGAGGAGCAGGCCACCGAGCTCGTGCAGGCCGCCAGGTCCGAGGCGAACGAGATCAAGGCGGCCGCCAAGGTGGAGGCCGCCGACATGCGCGCCGCCGCCGAGGCCGAGGCCGCCGAGAAGCGCGCGCAGGCCACTCGCGAGAGCGACGAGATGCGCACCACCGCCGAGCGGGAGGCCGACGAGATCCGCTCGACGGCCCGCCGCGAGGCCGACGAACTGACCAACACCACCGAGCGCGAGGCGGCCAAGCTGCGCGCCACCGCCGACCACGAGGTGGCGGAGAAGCGGGCCGACGCCGAGCGCGAGATCGCCAAGCTGCGCACGACCACCGAGCGCGAGGTCGCCCAGCTCAGGGCCTCCACCAAGCGCGAGCGCGACGAGGTGCTGACCACCGCCAAGCGCCAGGCCGACGAGATGCGCGCGCAGGCTCAGCGGGTGCTGGAGGAGTCCGAGGCCAAGCGGGCCCAGGACGAAGCCGAGTTCGAGATCCAGCTCGCGTCGCGGCGTGAGGAGGCGGAGCGCCAGGAGGCAGAGCGCCACGCCACCGCGCAGGCCGCCACCCAGAAGCTGGTCGCCGAGGCCGAGCAGCGCGCGGCCACGGCCGAGTCGCGGGCCACGAAGGCCACCCAGCAGGCCGACCAGACCCGCCGCGAGGCCGATCTGCACGCCAAGCAGCTGGTCGCCAACGCCCGTAAGAGCGCCGAGACCATCGTCACCGAGGCCAAGACGAGCGCCGAGACGATCGTCACCGAGGCGAAGAACGAGGCCGAGCGCACCCGCACCTCGATGCAGCGCCAGGTCGACGAGCTGACCCGCCAGCGCGACAGCATCACCAGCCACCTGGCGCAGCTCCGCCAGCTGCTCGGTGGCGCGGCGCTGCCGGGCATGGAGCCCGAGCCCGCGGTCGCCGCGGCCGTCCCGAAGCCGGCGCTCGCGGCGCCGGTCAGTGACAAGCCGAGCTCGCCCGCGCCCACCGCCACCAAGACGGAGGCCAGGGCCGAGGACGACGCGGAGTGGTGGCAGGAGTAGTCACCGCACGGGGGGCTGATCGACGGCTGAAGAGAGCCTGGCGACCGGGAGGTCGCTAGGCTCTCTTCGTTGTCGAGCCCGGTCGTCGAGCCGCGCGGCCTACGTCCGGCTCGTGGTGATTGTCCGCGACCCCCCAGGAGTTCCCGTGTCCGCAGAGGCCCGAGCCCGCGCTGACGACCCGCAGGAGACCGGCAGGGACAAGGAGTCGCGGGCGGGCTCAAGCGCCGACGGCCCGCAGGCGACCACCGGAGACACGGGGGCGCGGGCGGGCTCAGAGGGCGAGGCCGGCGCTGACGGTCCGCGGGAGGGCGGGCGCGGGCGGGCGGCCGACGAGCAGGGCGATTCGCTGCCCTACGGACTGCCCGGCAAGGCCCTCACGCGCGGGCCGTTCCTGTTCGGACTGGTCGGCGGGCTCGGCGTGCTGACAGCGATCGCGATCGCGCAGATGGTGGTCCACTCGCTGAGCACGATCGTCCTGGTCGTGGTGGCGATGTTCCTGGCGGTCGGGCTGAACCCGGCCGTCGAGGCGCTGCAACGGCGCGGGCTGGCCAGGCGGGCGGCGATCTCGATCGTGTTCGCCGGGGTCATCGTGGCGTTCACGCTGTTCGGCCTGGCCGTGGTGCCGCCCGTGAGCCAGCAGCTCGCGGACTTCGTCGCGGCCGCGCCCGGCTACTTCACCGAGCTGAGCGGCAACCCGACGCTCCGCCAGCTCGACACCGACTACCAGATCCTGCAGCAACTCCGCACCTTCGTGACCACCACGCTCGGGCCCTCGCTGGCCACCGGGATCATGGGTGCCGGGCTGGTGGTGCTCGACGGCGTGTTCACCACGGTGACGCTCCTGGTGCTCATGCTCTACTTCCTCGGCTCGCTGCACACGATCAAGGCGTACCTGCTGAGGCTCGTCCCGGCCAGCAGGCGCGAGCGCACCGGGGCGATCACCGAACAGGTCCTCTCCGGCATCGGCGGCTACGTCGCCGGCAACGTCCTCATCTCGGTCATCGCGGGCGTGCTGACCTGGATCTTCCTGTCGGTCGCGGGCGTCCCCTACGCTCTGGCGCTCGCCCTGGTGGTCGCGCTCACCGACCTGATCCCGCTGGTGGGCGCCACGATCGGCGCGGTGCTGGTGACGGGCGTGGCGCTGCTCGGGTCGGTGCCCGCGGGCATCGCCTGCGGCGTCTTCTTCGTGGTCTACCAGCAGGTCGAGAACTACCTCATCTACCCGCGCGTCATGAAGCGCTCGGTGGACGTGACGCCCGCCGTGACGGTGATCGCCGCGCTGTTCGGCGGCGCGCTGCTCGGCATCGTGGGCGCGCTGCTCGCCATCCCTGTCGCCGCGGCCATCGCGCTGATCATTCGCGAGATCGTGATACCGCGCCAAGCCCGTTACTGAGGAACTCCGTCACGGCCGCGTTGAACGCCTCGGGCTGCTCGACCGCGCTCAGATGCCCCGCCTTGGGGATGATCTCCAGCCTGCCGTCGGGGACGGATCGCGCCATCGCCTCCGCGTCCGCGACGGTCGCCAGTTCGTCCTCCTCCCCCACCAGGACCAGCAGCGGCACCTTCAGCCCGGCGAGCGTGTCGAACGACTCCGGACGGGCCGCCATCGCCCGCTGGGCCCAGGCCACCGCCCCGGGCGGCGCCGACTGCACCAGCCCCTTCACGCGTCCGAACACCATGGCCCTGCGCGCCTTGGTGGTGGGCCCGATCAGCGCGGGCAGCACCTCCGTGACCAGCACCTCGCTGCCGCCGGACAGCACCGCCGCGGCGATGCGCTCGCGGTTCGCGCGGGCGGTGTCGGCGTCGGCGCTCGCCTTGGTGTCGGCGAGGATCACGCCCAGCACCCGGTCGGGGTGGCGGCGGCAGAACGCCATCGTGACGTAGCCGCCCATGGACAGGCCGCCGACGACGGCCCTGTCGATCCCCTCGGCGTCGAGCAGCCGCGCGACGTCGTCGGCCATCACCTCGATGGACGGCTCGTCGTCGCCCAGCCGGGTGCCGCCGAAGCCGCGCAGGTCAGGCGTGATCACCCGGCAGGTTCGGGCCAGCCCCTCCCGCTGGGCCAGCCACATGGCCGAGGAGAGCGGGAACGCGTGAAGAAGGACGACCGGGAGCCCGGTTCCGGCTGATCTTGAGTAGAGCTGCACGGACCACACGGTAGCCCTGATCTCTCCGACAATCACTCAACGACGTATGCCGATATACCCCTCTGGGCCTGACCGGTTCCC
Organism: Nonomuraea sp. NPDC005983; assembly: GCF_040614375.1. Taxonomy (NCBI): domain Bacteria; kingdom Bacillati; phylum Actinomycetota; class Actinomycetes; order Streptosporangiales; family Streptosporangiaceae; genus Nonomuraea; species Nonomuraea sp. NPDC005983. The sequence goes on along the minus strand of NZ_JBEXUP010000003.1, from coordinate 132,681 downwards.
CATCTATCCCGCTTTTTCACTGCACGCGCCTTTTGCACCAAACCTCCGCCCCAAAGGCCACCGGCACGATGGGGCGACGCCAGCGGGCGGGCGTGGCTGATCAGACGTCCGTGGGGAGTGGGTAGGCGGCCGGGTTGACGTGCCTGACGATGTTGTTCAGCGCGATACGGACGTAGGGCTCGCCCACCCACAGGTGCTTGGCGCCGTCAACGCCCACGACCTCCGCCTGCGGCACCCGGGCGAAGCGCCTGCGGGCCTCCTCCGGACGGAGGTAGTCGTCGAACTCCGGCACCAGCGCCACCAGCGGACGCCCGAACCGCGCCCAGGCGTCCAGGTCGTCGTCGGTGGCCCGGTGCAGCGGCGGCGACATCAGGATCGCCCCCTCCACCACCGGATCGTGCGCCCACTTCAACGCCAGCTCGGTGCCGAACGACCAGCCGACCACCCACACGTGCGGCAGGTCGTGGTACTCGGCGTACTCCAGCGCCGCCGCCACGTCGAACCGCTCGCCCTCTCCCCCGTCGAACTCCCCCTGCGAGGTGCCGCGCTCGGAGGAGGTGCCGCGGGTGTTGAAGCGGAGCACGGCCAGGTCGGCGAGGGCGGGCAGACGGTTGGCGGCCTTCTTGTAGACGTGGCTGTCCATGAACCCGCCGTGGGTGGGCAGCGGGTGCAGGGTGACCAGCGTCGCCACGGGCGGACGGTCGAGGGGCTGGGCGAGCTCGCCGACCAGGGTCAGGCCGTCGCCGGTGTGCAGCTCGATCGGCTCTCGCCGGGCGGGCAGCACGGTCGCCGCGCGAATCTCCACATCGGTCCTTTCTGGGGTGTCGGTCGGGGCTCGGGCTCAGTAACGGCTGCGTCCGGGGCCGCGGTCCAGTCTCTTGCGCCAGCACGCCGCGTGCCAGTGGCGGCGCTCCTCGTCGCCTCCGGCCCAGTTCGGCCAGCTCACCAGGTGCGGCAGCCCGCTGGGGATCTCCTGGTCGCAGCCGGGGCAGCGGTAGCTCTTGGACGAGGAGGCGCCGGTGAGCATCCGCACCTTCCACTCGCCGTCGGGCCACTCCTCGACCCGGTCCATGCCGCGGGGAAGGCCGACGGGCCGTGCCTCGTCCCTGCGGCGTGCGCGACGCGGGCTCACGGGCGCGAGAAGGCGCGCGGGCCCGCGGTGACGAGCCGGTCGAGCAGGGGGGCGGGCGCGTGGGCGGGCTCGCGGTACGCGGCGCACAGGGCACGCAGACCGCCGCGCACCCGGTCCGGGCCGATCGTCTCCAGCATCTCGAACGCCATGCCCCCAGTTTTCCAGAGCCGATAGGGTAGGCCGTCATGCGGTTGGTCATCGCGCGATGCAGCGTGGATTACATCGGACGGCTCACGGCGCACCTGCCCATGGCCCCCAGGCTCGTGCTCATCAAGGCCGACGGAAGCGTGTCCATCCACGCCGACGACCGCGCCTTCAAGCCTCTCAACTGGATGAACCCGCCCTGCAAGCTCAAGGAGGACGGCGAGACCTGGACTGTCACGCACGGCAAGACCGGCGAGAAGCTGGTCCTGACCATGGCGGAGGTCCTCCATGACTCCAGCCACGAGCTGGGCGTCGACCCCGGCCTCATCAAGGACGGCGTCGAGGCGCACCTGCAGGAGCTGCTGGCGGAGCACATCTCCACCCTGGGCGACGGCTACTCGCTGATCCGCCGCGAGTACATGACCGCGATCGGCCCGGTCGACATCCTGTGCCGCGACGGCGCCGGCGCGACGGTCGCGATCGAGATCAAGCGCCGGGGCGAGATCGACGGCGTCGAGCAGCTCACCCGCTACCTCGAACTGCTCAACCGCGACCCCCTGCTGGCCCCGGTCCGCGGCGTCTTCGCCGCCCAGGAGATCCGGCCCCAGGCCCGCGTCCTGGCCACCGACCGCGGCATCGACTGCGTCACCCTCGACTACGACGCCCTGCGCGGCATCGAGCCCGAGAACCCCACCCTCTTCTAGCGCCCGGGCGGGGCCCGAGCGGCCCCGCCCGGCGAAACCTCCCCCTTTGCGCACACCCCTGCCCCGACATTCCACAATTGACAGGTCAGACCTGAAGGTTCTACGGTCGACCTATCACGATTGGAGTGTGCACATGACGACCCCCGCCTATCTGCGCGGCAACCTGGCTCCCGTCCCCGACGAGACGGAGGCGTACGACCTGCCCGTCACCGGCGCCCTCCCGCCCGAACTGAACGGCCGGTACTTCCGCAACGGCCCCAACCCGCGGCCGGGCGAGGACCCGGGGCACTGGTTCGCCGGGCACGGGATGATCCACGGCGTGCGGCTGAAGGACGGCCGGGCCGAGTGGTACCGCAACCGCTGGGTCCGCACCAGGCAGTTCACCGACGACGCCCCCTTCTTCAGCGACGAGGGCCTGGACCGCACCGCGGTCCGCGCCAACACCCACGTGATCAGGCACTCCGACCGGATCCTCGCCCTGGTCGAGAACGGCCTGCCGTACGAGATGACGCCCGAGCTGGCCACGGTGGGCCCGTGCGACTTCGGGGGGCGGCTGACGACGGCGATGACCGCGCACCCCAAGCAGGACCCACTGACCGGCGAGCTGCACTTCTTCGGCTACGGGTACGCCCCGCCGTTCCTGACCTACCACCGGCTGTCGAGGGACGGCGAGCTGGTGGAGAGCCGCGAGATCGAGGTGCCGGGCTCGACGATGATGCACGACTTCGCGGTCACCGAGAACCACCTGATCTGGCTCGACCTGCCCGTCACCTTCGACCTGGACCGCGCCGGCATGCCGTACGCGTGGGACGACGCCTACGGCGCCCGCCTCGGCGTCACGCCACGCGGGGGCGGCGTGACCCGCTGGTTCGACGTCGATCCGTGCTACGTGTTCCACGTCGGCAACGCCTGGGAGGACCAGGAGGGCCGGATCGTCCTGAACGGCGCCCGCTACACCCCCGGCGCCTTCGTCGCGACGTGGGAGCGCATCAGCGGCTCGAAGGACCCCGCCAGGCACGCCGCCGCCACGGGCGCCGCGCGCCTGCACCGCTGGATCCTTGACCCTGCCTCGGGGGCGGTCAAGGAGGAGGCGCTGGACGACCGCCCGGTGGAGTTCCCGACGTTCAACGACGACAGGCTCGGCAGCGTCAGCCGCTACCTCTACGCGGTCGGCGACGACGCCGTGGTCAAGTACGACCAGCGCACGGGTGGTGGGGCCGTGGTCAGGCAGACCGGGGGCGACACCGGCGAGGCCGTGTTCGTGGCGGCGGAGGGCGCCGCGGCGGAGGACGACGGCTGGCTGCTGTCCGTGGTGACCTCGGGCGAGTCGTCCGAGCTGCTCGTGCTCGACGCGAGTGACCTGTCGAGCGTGGCGTCCGTGCGGCTGCCGCGCCGCGTCCCCGCGGGGTTCCACGGATCCTGGCTGGAGGAGTCATGACGAGCGCCGACATACGGCCCGGCGACCCGGTGGAGGCCGGCCAGGTGCTGGCGAGGGCCTTCCACGACGACCCAGTGATCAACTGGATGCTGCCCGGCGGCACGGGTGCGCCCCTGATGTTCACCATGCTCGCCCGCCACATACACGCGATCACCGAGGCCGTCCACGACGAGGGCGGGGCGATGGTGGGCGCCGCGCTGTGGGATCCGCCCGGCCACGTCCCCGACTTCGAGAGCGCGGTGCCAGGGTTCGTGGAGGCGATGGGCGAGCGGGTCTCGTACGGCATGGTGCTGGACGAGACGCTGGCCGCGCACCGGCCGCGGGAGCCGCACTGGTACCTTGCCCAGATCGGCACCGTGCCCGAGCGCCAGGGCACAGGCCTGGGCGGGGCGCTGATGCGGGCGGGGCTGGCCAGGTGCGACTCCCTGCCCGCCTACCTGGAGAGCAGCAAGGAGGCGAACCTGCCCTTCTACGAGAGGCACGGCTTCGCGATGACCGAGAAGTTCTGGCTGCCCGACGGCCCGCCGATATGGGGCATGTGGCGCGAGGCCGTCTAGTAAGCGCTGACTTACCGGTCTATCGTGGCGCCATGACGACGCCGACCTTCGACTCTCTGAACCCGGCCACCGGCGAGGTCGTCGGCAGCCATCCCAAGCAGCCGGCCGACGCCGTGAGCGCGGCCGTAGGCAGAGCCGACGAGGCCGCGGCCTGGTGGTCGGCGCTGGGCGCCGCCGAGCGCAGGCGGCGGCTGCTCGACTACAAGGCGGTCCTCACCCGGCACCTCAGGGAACTGGCGGAGCTGGTCCATGAGGAGACGGGCAAACCGGTCGGCGACGCGACGCTGGAGATCGTGCTGGCCATCACGCACCTCGACTGGGCCGCGCGTAACGCGGCGAAGGTCCTCGGCCGCCGTCGCGTCTCGACCGGGATGATCGGCCTGAACCTGGCCGCCACGCTGGAGTACCTGCCGCTGGGGGTCGTCGCGGTGATCGGGCCGTGGAACTACCCGGTCTTCACTCCGATGGGCTCGATCGCCTACGCCCTCGCGGCGGGCAACGCGGTGGTGTTCAAGCCCAGCGAGCTCACGCCCGGGGTCGGCGTGCGGCTGGCGGAGCTGTTCGCCGAGTCCGTCCCCGAGCAACCGGTCTTCCAGACCGTGACAGGGCTGGGCGAGACGGGCGCGTTCCTCGCACGGGACCCGCGTGTCAGGAAGGTCGCGTTCACCGGCTCGACCGCGACCGCCAAGCGGGTGATGGCGGCCTGCGCGGAGAACCTCACCCCGATCGTGGCCGAGTGCGGCGGCAAGGACGCGTTCATCGTCGACGCCGACGCCGACCTGAAGGCCGCCGCCGACGCCTGCCTGTGGGGCGCGATGTCCAACGCGGGGCAGACGTGCGTGGGAGTGGAGCGCGTGTACGTGGTCGACGCCGTGTACGCCCCGTTCATGCGGGAGTTGTCGGAGCGGGTCAGCGCGGTCAGGGCGGGTGAGCACTACGGGCCGATCACCATGCCGGGCCAGCTCGACATCATCAGGAGACACATCGACGACGCCACCAAGTCCGGAAGGGCGGTGACGGGCGGCCCCGACTCCGTCCGCGCGCCGTACGTGGACCCGGTGATCGTCGAGGACGTCCCGGAAGACTCCCCCGCCGTGCGCGAGGAGACGTTCGGGCCGACCATCACCGTGCGGCGCACCCGCGACGCGCGTGAGGCGCTGGAGCTGGCGAACGCCTCGGCCTACGGCCTGGCCGGCACGATCTTCTCCCGCGACGCCCGCCGCGCGACGGACCTCGCCCGGATGATGCGCACCGGGATGACGGCCATCAACTCGGTCATCTCGTTCGCGGGGGTGCCCGCGCTGCCGTTCGGCGGCGTCGGCGACTCCGGGTTCGGACGCATCCACGGCGCCGACGGCCTACGGGAGTTCACCAGGCCAAAGGCCATCTCCCGGCAGCGCTTCGCGCTGCCCGGCATGAACCTCACCTCGTTCTCCAGAGGCCCCGCGGAACTTGAGCGACTGATCAGGCTTGTCACGTTCTTGCATGGCCGACGTAAGAGGTAATCCGTCCACTCTTTCCCAAAACGGATCATCCGTCCATAATTGTGTGCTCTGGGGGCTACGATCATGTTGGACGGGTGGAAATGTGAACCGGTCTTACCGGGGAATGACGGCTGAGCAAAGGCTGGCAGACAGACGGGAGCGGCTGATGACAGCCGCCTACACGCTATACGCCAAGCCTGGATTCGCGGCGACGACGATCGAAAGGCTGTGCTCGGAGGCCAGGATCTCCAACCGCGCCTTCTACGAATGTTTCGGCGGGCGTGAGGAACTCCTTCAAGCCCTCCACGAGCGGTGCGTGGAGGAAAGCCTGGCCGTCGTCACCAAAGCGTTACAAGAGGCCCCCGGCACGCTTGACGGCAGGATCGAGGCGGGGATTCGCGCGTACGTCGAATTCACCACCGCCGACTGGCGCAGGGCGCGCATCATGCACCTGGAGGTCCGCAGGTCGGGTGACGTTCTGGCGACCTCGCGGCAGCGTGCGGTGGAGTCCTTCGCCAGGCTTGTCGAGGAGGCCGCGGCTGATTTCCCCCAATCACAATCGCTCAATCGCCGCCTCGTGACGCGCGGAGCAATTGGAGCGCTACAAGAGCTGCTCATCGAATGGCTGCTGGCCGACGATCCTCCGGAGGTCGGCGAACTGGTCTCCGTGGCCGTGCACATCTTCAGCCGGACCCTGGGTAGGCCGTGAGGCGTCGATTACGGTTCGTGATTATCGGGCAATCCGGTAGGGCGATAATCCGCTATTCGGCATAACCGTTGTATTGGTCGTCCGGACACCCGAGTCAAGGGACATCCGAAACCGAAGAGAGCGGGCAACGGCTGATCGTGGCCCGCTCCGATATGTTCCGGCGACCACCGGCGGCACCCCCGTGAACCGCCGGCCATCGCCTCAGGCCACCGCGGCCGCGGGCACCTCGACGTTCAGGACCCGATTCAGCCGGGTCACCGCAAGTGTCCGCATGACCCGCGGAGGCACCCTCCGAAGGACAAGGCGGCGTTGCACGCTGAGCGCGCGCCGATGCGTGCCCACGAGCACCCCGAGGCCGGTGGCGTCGATCATCTCCAGCCGGGAGACGTCGAGGATCAGGTCGCCCGCCCCGGAGTCGACCGCCGCGTGCAGGCGTTCGCGCACCCCCGCCGACGTGCCGGCGTCGAGCCGCGCACCAATCCGCACCACCTGAGCTCGTGGATTGCCCCGGACGCGCATGCCACCTCCTCACGCCCGCTGCGCATCTCACGCAGCGTAGCCATACGCTCCCATAAAGCGAAGGTCGAGCTGAAACCTGACACCTGTCCACTACCCGCGCAGCGGAAGTGACACGGCCACGGTCAGAACAAATGCCCCGTCACCCGTCGGCAGGGCGGTCATCTTCCCGCCCACGGCGGCGACCCGCTCGCCCATTCCGGTCAGCCCGCTTCCCACGTCGGCGCCCTGACGGCGGGCCACCCCGTCGTTGCGCACCTGGAGTTCCGCCATCGCGTCGGTGAAACGCAGGGTGATCTCGCAGTAGGTCGCCATGCTGTGCTTGAGCACGTTCGTGACGGCCTCGCGGACGGCGTAGGCGAGCACCGGCGCCACGCCGTCCGGCAGGTCGCGGTACGGCAGCCGCACCTCGCACCGGATCCCCGCCGCTTCGAGCACTCCTTGCACGCTCTTCAGCTCGGCGGCCAGGTCGAGGTCGCGGTAGCCGCGCACGGCCTGCCGCAGCTCCCGCAGGGCCGTCCTGGTCAGCTTGTTCACCTCGACCATCTCCGCCTTGGCGGCCGGGCCGTCGGTGTCCGACAGGCGCACGGCGAGCTCGGTCTTGACGGCGATGGCGGAGAGCTGGTGCCCGACGAGGTCATGCAGGTCGCGGGCGAACCGCAGGCGCTCCTCGGCGAGCGCCAGCCGCGTGTGCGCCTCCCGCCCCTCGTGCGCCTGGACGGCGAGCGTCCAGATCCACGCCCAGATCCGGTTGGACGGCGGGAGCGCCGCGCTCATGACGGCGTAGATCAGGATGACGGAGACCAGCACCGCCCCACGGTCGGCCTCGCCCGCCGGCCACATGCCCGTCCCCGTCGTGAACAGGGACAGGGCGCTCAGCGCGACGGTGACCGCGAACGTCCCCAGAGTCAGGGCCACGGCCGCCCGCCGCGACACCTGCACGGTGGCGATGGACAGCCAGACCATGACCACGAACCCCCAGCCGATGGGGTCGGCCCCGCCCACGGCCGCCGCGAACACGGCCAAAGCTCCGGCGACCACCACGTCCCTGGTGGCGTGCCGCCGCTCGAGGATGGCGTTGGTGATGCGCAGATACAGCCAGGTGAAGCAGATCGCGGCAATCAACGCGGGAGCGACGCGCACCCAGTGAGCCTGGCCCTGGGCGAGCCTGAGGCCGGTCGAGATGACGACACAGATCCACATCGCCACCAGGATCGAGTTCAGCACTCCCCGGGTGAGGCGTCGCGCCCGCTTGATCGCGTCCATCTACTTGGCGCGCAGCACGTCGCCGAGCTTCACCCTGGCGCCGGTGCGCAGCACGGCCCGCTGGTAGACCTTCGCGCCGACGGAGAGCACACCCAGCACGGCCAGCACCATCAGCGCACCCGACACGCCGACCTGCCAGAACGGCACGTCCACGGCGGCCATCCGCACCGGCATGACCATGGACGAGAACGGCGGGACGAACGACAGCACCTCGGCCAGCGTGCCGGTCGGGTCGCTGGTGGAGTAGAACGCCCCGAGGTACGTGATCATGATGAGCATCGTGAGCGGCGACATCACGTTGCTCACCTCCTCCTGCCGGGAGACCAGCGAGCTGAGAGCGGCCGCGAGCGTGGCGAAGAAGGCGTAACCGAGCACGAACCAGACCAGCACCCCCGCCACGATGCCGGGCATGCCGGGCGGGAAGTCGGTCGCGAGGCCCGAGCCGACCGAGGCGGCCACGCCCACAGCCAGGATCGTGACCAGGTTGATCAGCCCCAGCACGCCCAGCCCGAGGATCTTGCCGGCGAGCAGCTGCCAGGGACGCACCGAGGCGAGCAGGATCTCCACGATCCGGCTGCCCTTCTCCTCGACCACGCCCATGGCCACCATCATGGACTGCCCGATGATGAGCATGAACAGGACGAGCACCAGCACCACGGCGATCCCGGTCCGGGCGGCCTGGTAGCGGGTGTCGGCGCCGACCGACTCCATCTGCAGCGGCGGGATCTGCACGCCTGCCGCGCCGAGCTTGACCTCCCGGTTGGTGCTCTGCAGCAGGACGCCGAGCTGCTGGTCGATCTGCCCGTCGGTGATCACCTTGGCGCCGTTGACCAGCACCGCGTCCACGTCACCGTTCAGCACGGCCTTCTTGGCGGCGGCCTCGTCGGGGAAGGCGCGCCATTCGATCTCGGCCTCGGGGGCGGCGGCCTTCAGGGGCAGCTGCTGGGAGTTGACGGTGCCGAGCTTGTAGGAGTCGGGCCCGCCGAAGACCTTCGGCGCGAACGCCGCCGCGCCCACCAGCGCGGCGGTGATGAGCAGGCCGATGAGGAACGCCCTGGTCCGGATCTGCGTGGTGATCTCGCGCCGGGCCACCAGCATCACGCTGTTCACGCCACTGCCTCCTTGAAGATGTCGGTGAGGGTCGGCTGCTCGGCGCCGAAGTGCTCGACGTGCCCCGCCTTGAGGGCACGGCGCAGGATCTCCTGGTCGTCGCCGTCCTGGGTGACCAGCACGTGCCGGTCGCCGTTGACGGTGACCGTCCCGGGCAGGCCGTCGGCCCAGCCGGGCGCGGGGTCGCGCACCACCACCCGCAGCGTGTGGCCCTCCGCCGCCCGCAGCTCACCGACGGTGCCGCTGGCGACCATCCGACCGGCCGAGACGATGCCGACCGAGTCGCACAGCCGCTCGACGAGGTCGAGCTGGTGGCTGGAGAAGATCACCGGCACGCCGCCCCGGCAGCGCTCCTGGAGCACCGAGGCGAGGGCGTCGACCGCGATCGGGTCGAGGCCGGAGAACGGCTCGTCCAGGACGAGCACCCCGGGGTCGTGCACCAGGGCGACGGCGAGCTGGGCGCGCTGCTGGTTGCCCAGCGACAGCGACTCGACCGCGTCGTTCCTGCGCTCGGTCAGCGCCAGCCGTTCCAGCAGCTCCTCGGTCGCCTTCACGGCCGCGGACGGGCTCATGCCGTGCAGCCGCCCGAAATACTCAACCTGCTCGGCCACCCGCATCTTCTGGTAAAGCCCGCGCTCCTCCGGCATGTACCCGAACCGCCGGCGGTCGGCGTGGTCAAGCGGCCTGCCCTGCCAGCTCACCGAGCCGGAGTCGGGCTGGAGCACCCCCATGACGATCCGCATCGTCGTCGTCTTGCCCGCACCGTTCGCGCCGACGAACCCGAACATCTCACCTGGGCGCACAGTGAAGCTGACCCCGTCGAGAGCGACCTTGCCCCCCGGCGAGTCCGGCCCGCCCGCGAAGCGCTTGCGCAGTTCACTGATCTCAAGCATCAGATCCACTCCTTCGTCATGTGGCAATCGTGCCTTGCGGGCGATACGCCCAGGTAGTCGCGGAAATCACGGGCCGGATATGGATCCTGAGTCCTTCGGAGGTGACATTTGTCATTACGCTGAGGCCATGACGCGCGCAGACAAGGACAAGCCAGTCGTCCTCTCCCGCATCTACACCCGCACCGGCGACGACGGCACCACCACGCTCAGCGATCTGAGCCGGACGTCCAAGACGGACCCGCGCCTGGCGGCCTACGCGGACGTGGAGGAGGCCAACGCGCACCTGGGCGTGGCCCTGTCGCACAGGACGCTCTCGGAGGACCTGACGGCCGTCCTCGAACGCGTCCAGAACGAGCTCTTCGATCTCGGGGCCGACCTCGCCACCCCGGTCGTGGAGAACCCGGAGTTCCCGCCGCTGCGGGTGGAGCAGCCCTCCATCGACTGGCTCGAAGAGCAGTGCGACCGCTTCAACGCGGGGCTGAAGCCGCTGCGCAGCTTCATCCTGCCGGGAGGCGACCCGGCGACGGCGCACCTGCACGTGGCCAGGGTCACGGTCAGAAGGGCGGAGCGGACGACCTGGTCGGCACTGCACGAGCACGACGACATGAACCCGCTGACGGCCAAGTACCTCAACCGGCTCTCCGACCTGCTGTTCATCGCCTGCCGGGTGGCGCACGCGGGCAACGAGGTGCTGTGGAAGCCGGGAGCGACCCGGTAGATCAGCGGTCTCGGCAGCAGCGAGGTTCCGTGGGGGCCGAGAGGGTCAGGCGACGTCCAGGTACGCACTGGGCGGCGCCGACTCCAGCCAGGCGAGGAACCCCGTGAGCGCGTCGGCGCTCATCGCCAGGGAGACGTCACGCGTCGAGCCGGAGCAGTCGACGGCGTACAGCCCGCCCTCCAGCTCCCTGCGGGAAGAAACGATCAGGCCGCGCCTCGCGATAGCGTGGCGCGGCCTGAGTCGCACACCCATGAGCGGGATCCAGTGGAGTTCCCCGTCGGCGTATCGGGCTACCCCGCTCCGCCAGCCGTGGTCGACCACACGCAGCCGACAGGGGACGCTTCCCCGGGAGCGGACCAGCGTGAACCAGCGCAGGACCGCCAGGGCGGCAAGCAGCAACACGAAGAACAGAACCGCCGCTACCATGCCGCCCCCTGAGTTGTCGGTAGACCTAGACCTCTTCGCCTGCGGCGCGGAGCCGGGCCCTGGCCCGCTTGGCCTCGATCGCCGCGTCGACGTCTTCCTGGTTGGCCTCGACCGAGGCCTGGGCCCGCTCGAGAGCGTCGCGGGCAGCCGCGACGTCGACCTCGGAACCGAGTTCGGCCACCTCGGCGAGGACGGACACCTCGTCGTCGGCCACGGAGATGAAGCCCCCATGCACGGCCGCGACGAGTTCGTCCTCGCCCTCACGCTTGACCCGCAGCACGCCGCCCTCGACGAGGACGCCGAGCACAGGTGCGTGTTGCGGCATGATACCGATCTCGCCGTCAACCGTCTTGGCAATCACCATGTCGGCCTCGCCCGACCAGATCTCACGCTCGGGTGAGACAACCCCTACGCGTAGCTTCGCCACTGGTGTAGGTTCCTTTCCGATCAGGTGGCGGCACGGCGTCGCCGCGCCGCCACCGTGGGGCGACTTAGCGGCGCTCGAGTTCCTTGGCCTTGGCGATGGCCTGGTCGATGCCGCCCACCATGAAGAACGCCTGCTCGGGCAGGTGGTCGTACTCACCCGCGCAGAGGCCCTTGAAGGAAGCGATGGTCTCGTCCAGCGGCACGTTCTCGCCCGGCTGGCCGGTGAACGCCTCGGCGGCGTACATCGGGTGCGACAGGAACCGCTCGATGCGACGCGCCCGCTGCACCGTGACCCTGTCCTCTTCGGACAGCTCGTCGATACCGAGGATCGCGATGATGTCCTGGAGCTCGCGGTACTTCTGCAGGATCCGCTTGGTCTCCTGGGCCACCCGGTAGTGCTCCTCGCCCACGATCTGCGGGTCGAGGATCCGGGAGGAGGAGTCGAGCGGGTCCACCGCGGGGTAGATGCCCTTCTCCGAGATCGGCCGCGAAAGAACGGTCTGCGCGTCGAGGTGCGCGAACGCGTTGTGCGGCGCCGGGTCGGTGATGTCGTCGGCGGGCACGTAGATCGCCTGCATGGAGGTGATCGAGTGACCACGCGTCGAGGTGATGCGCTCCTGGAGCACACCCATCTCGTCGGCCAGCGTCGGCTGGTAACCCACCGCGGACGGCATACGGCCGAGCAGCGTCGACACCTCGGAACCCGCCTGCGTGAAGCGGAAGATGTTGTCGATGAACAGCAGCACGTCCTGCTTCTGCACGTCGCGGAAGTACTCCGCCATGGTCAGCGCCGACAGCGCGACCCGCAGACGGGTGCCCGGCGGCTCGTCCATCTGACCGAAGACGAGCGCGGTGTCCTTGAGGACGTCCGCCTCCTCCATCTCCAGCCAGAGGTCGTTGCCCTCACGGGTGCGCTCACCCACGCCGGCGAAGCACGAGGTGCCACCGAAGTTGCGGGCGACCCGGCGGATCATCTCCTGGATCAGAACGGTCTTGCCCACGCCGGCGCCGCCGAACAGGCCGATCTTTCCACCCTGCACGTACGGCGTGAGCAGGTCGATGACCTTGATGCCCGTGACGAGCATCTCGGTGCGGGACTCGAGCTGGTCGAAGGCCGGGGACGGCCGGTGGATGCCCCACCGCTCGCTGATCTTGAGCGACGAGGTCGGCACGTCAAGCGTCTCGCCCAGCGCGTTCCACACGTGGCCCTTGACGACGTCGCCGACCGGCACCGAAATGGGAGCGCCGGTGTCCGTGACCGCCTGGCCGCGGACCAGGCCGTCGCTGGGCTGCATGGAGATGGTCCGGACCAGGTTGTCGCCCAGGTGCTGGGCGACCTCCAGGGTCAGGGTCTTGGTCTCACCGCCGAGGGTCACCTCGACCTTGAGAGCGCTATAGATGTTCGGCATCGCCTCGACGGGGAACTCCACGTCGACGACGGCGCCGGTGACACGTGCCACGCGGCCCGTGCCGGCCGCCGCGGCCTCTACGTTTTCAACAGCCTCTGCAGTCATTTCACTCTTTCCCCGCTGCGGCGTCAGCGAGCGCGTTGGCGCCACCGACGATCTCGCTGATTTCCTGGGTGATCTCCGCCTGGCGAGCCTGGTTCATCTCCTGGGTGAGCACCCGCATGAGCTCGTTGGCGTTGTCGGTCGCGGACTTCATCGCGCGGCGCCGCGCGGCCTCCTCCGAGGCCGCGGACTGCAGCAGCGCGGTGAAGATACGAGACTCCACGTAACGCGGGAGCAGCGACTCCAACACGTCGGCAGCGGTCGGCTCGAACTCGAAGTACGGCGGGATCGCGGTGGCCTCCGTCGCCTCGGTCTCCTCGACCTCCAGCGGCAGGACGCGCTTGACCACGACGTTCTGGGTCAGCATCGAGACGAACTCGGTCGAGACGATGTGGATCTCGTCGATCCCGTTCTCGTCCTTGAACGAGTCGATCAGCGTCTGCGCAATCTCCTTGGCGTCGGCGTAGGACGGCTTCCTGGAGAAGCCGACCCACTGGCCGCCCATGTCGCGGCCGCGGAAGGAGTGCCAGGTGACACCCTTGCGCCCGGTGACGAACGGGACCACGGTCAGGCCGCGGCTCTCCAGCAGCCCGCGCAGGGCCTCGGTCTCGCGCAGCACGTTGGCGTTGAAACCGCCGCAGAACCCGCTGTCACTGGTGACGACGAGGACGCCCGCCTTGGCGGGGTTCTCCTTCGCCACGGTCAGCGGATGGTCGACGCTCGCCGCGTTGCTGACGACGCCGGTGACGGCGCGAGTGATCTCACGCTCGTACGGCAGCGCCGCCTGCATCCGCTGCTGCGCCTTCACGATCCGTGAAGAGGCGATGAGCTCCTGGGCGCGCGTGATCTTCGCGGTCGACTTGACCGAGCTGATCCGCCGCCGCAGCAGCCTTAGCTGGGCACCCATGTCCTACTTCTTCTCCGCCGGACGGACGACCTTCTTGATCTTCTCCTGGCCGACCTCTTCGGCGCCCAACGGCGCCACCGGCTCGTCCTTGACCAGCAGTTCGCCCGAAGAAGTGGTGAAGCTCTTCTTGAAGTCCGTGACAGCGTCCTTCAGAGCGGTCACCGTGTCGTCGGACAGGTCCCTGGTCTCCCGGATGGTGTCGAAGATGCCCTTGTGCGAGGTCTGGATGTGGTCCAGGAACTCGGACTCGAAGCGACGGACGTCCTCGATCGGCACCTCGTCCAGCTCGCCCGTGGTGCCCGCCCAGATCGAGGCCACCTCGCGCTCCAGCGAGAACGGGCTGTACTGGGGCTGCTTGAGCAGCTCCACCAGCCGCTGGCCGCGCTCCAGCTGAGCCTTCGACGCGGCGTCCAGGTCGGAGGCGAAGGCCGCGAAGGCCTCCAGGTCACGGTACTGCGACAGCGACAGACGCAGCGTGCCCGCGACCTTGCGCATGGCCTTGGCCTGCGCGGAGCCACCGACTCGGGACACCGAGACGCCCACGTTGATGGCCGGACGCACACCGGCGTTGAACAGGTCGGTCTCGAGGAAGACCTGGCCGTCGGTGATGGAGATGACGTTGGTCGGGATGAAGGCCGAGACGTCGTTGCCCTTGGTCTCGATGACCGGCAGGCCGGTCATCGAGCCACCGCCCATGTCGTCAGAGAGCTTGGCGCAGCGCTCCAGCAGACGGGAGTGGAGGTAGAAGACGTCGCCGGGGAAGGCCTCACGGCCCGGCGGGCGGCGCAGCAGCAGGGAGACGGCGCGGTACGCGTCCGCCTGCTTGGTCAGGTCGTCGAAGACGATCAGGACGTGCTTGCCCTGGTACATCCAGTGCTGACCGATCGCCGAGCCGGCGTAGGGCGCGATGTACTTGTAACCAGCGGGGTCGGAGGCAGGGGCGGCGACGATGGTGGTGTACTCCATCGCGCCGGCCTCCTCCAGGCGAGCGCGCACCTGCGCGATGGTCGAGCCCTTCTGGCCGACCGCGACGTAGACGCAGCGGACCTGCTTGGCGGGGTCGCCGGAGGCCCAGTTCTCGCGCTGGTTGAGGATGGTGTCGACGGCGATCGCGGTCTTGCCGGTACCGCGGTCACCGATGATCAGCTGGCGCTGACCACGGCCGATCGCGGTCATGGCGTCGATCGCCTTGATGCCGGTGGCCAGCGACTCCTTCACGGGCTGCCGCTGGACGACGGTGGGGGCCTGCAGCTCGAGGGCACGAATGGCCTCGGCCTCGATGGCGCCCTTGCCGTCGAGCGGGTTGCCCAGGGGGTCGACCACGCGACCGAGGAAGTTGTCGCCGACGGGCACGGACAGGACCTCGCCCGTCCGGCGGACCGTCTGGCCCTCCTCGATGCCGCTGAAGTCACCCAGGATCACGGCACCGATCTCGCGGGTGTCGAGGTTGAGTGCCAGGCCGCGCGTGCCGCCCTCGAACTCGAGCAGCTCGTTCGCCATCGCCGAGGGAAGGCCGGAGACATGGGCGATACCGTCGCCGGCGTCGACGACGGTCCCGATCTCCTCGCGCGCGGCGCCTTCCGGTTCGTACGCCTGGACGAAGCGCTCAAGCGCGTCCCGGATCTCGTCCGGCCGGATCGTAAGCTCCGCCATCTCTACTCTGTCTCCCTATTCGCCTAGCCGGCCAACCGGCGGCGGACTTCTTCGATTCGTCCCACAATGGTGGTGTCGATGATCTCGTCGCCGATGCGGACCGAGAACCCACCGAGCACTCGCTTGTCCACCTCGACGTTCAGGTGCACGTCGCGACCGTAGGAGGTGCGCAGCCACGCGCTCAGGCGCTGCCTCTGCTCCTCGGACAGCGCGATCGCGCTGCGCACCACCGCGACGAGGCGCTGGCGCTGCTGGGCGACGAGCTGGCCGAACTCCTCCAGGCCCGCTTCCAGGCTACGTCCTCTCGGATGTGCGACAACCTGCGCGATAAGCCGCAGGCTGGGCTCCGAGACCTTGCCGCCGAGCAGGTCGAGCAGCAGCTGCCGCTTGCCCTCCTCGGGGACGGCCGGGTCGACGAGGACGCGACGCAGATCGGTGTTGGCGGCCACGATACGGCCGAAGCGGAAGAGCTCGTCCTCCACGTCGTCGAGCTTGCCGAGGCTCTCGGCCTCGGCGGACGCGGCCGCGACGCCGAGCCTTCCCAGCGCGTCGGCCAGGTCACCGGGGCGAGACCACTTGGCCGAGACCGCGGTCTCGCTCGTGGCGAGCGCGGCCTCGCTGACCTTGCCCGCGAGCAGCGTGCGCAGCGTCTGCGCCTTCTGCTCGCCGGGCCTGGCCGGGTCGGACATGGCACGGCGCAGGCCGTGCTCCCGGTCGAGCAGGTCGGCGACAGCGAACAGCTCGTCGGAGAGGGTGCCGAGGTCGGCGCTACCGGCGACCGCGTTGAACCGCTCCTCGACCTCTGCCAGCGAACTCCTGCTCAGACCGCGCATCAGCGCACCGCCTCTGCGCCCGAGCGCTCCAGCTCGTCGAGGAACCGGTCGACCGTGCGGCGCTGCCTGACCTCGTCCTCAAGGGACTCGCCGACGATACGGCTGGCCAGATCCGTCGACAGACGACCGATCTCGGTACGGAGCTGGGCGAACGCCGCCTGGCGGTCGGCCTCGATCTGGGCGTGCGCTGCCTCGACGAGGCGGCGGGCCTCGGCCTGCGCCTCCTCGCGGAGCTCGGCCTTGATCTGCGCGGCCTGCTCGCGAGCCTCCTCGCGGAGCCGAGCGGCCTCGTGCCTGGCCTCGGCGAGCTGGTCGCGGTACTGCTGCTGCAGCGCCTGCGCCTCCGCCTGGGCCTCCTCCGCTCTCTTGATGCCACCCTCGATGGCGTCGGTGCGCTCGGCCAGCGTCTTCTGGATACGCGGGACGAGCAGCTTGCCGACGACGAAGAGAACGACGAAGAACGAGAAGATGCCGACGATCAGCTCGTACCCATGCGGGATCAGGGGGTTGGCGCCGCCCTCCGCTGCGAGAAGCGTAGCTGCCTTGATCATGTCTGCAGCCTTTCGTCAGAGATTCTGGTCTTTAGAGCTGCGCGAAGATGAACGGCGCGACCAGACCGATGAGGGCCAGGGCCTCGGTGAGGACGAAGCCGAGGAGCATGTTCTGGCGGATCAGGCCGTAAGCCTCGGGCTGGCGCGCGATGGCCTGCACGCCCTGACCGAAGATGATGCCGACGCCGATGCCGGGGCCGATGGCGGCGAGACCGTAACCGATGGCGGTGACGTTGCCGGAGACCTCAGCGAGAACGCTCATTGCTGTTTTCCTTTACTGGACGGCCGGTGATCGGAGTTTCACCGGTCATGGATATTCCGGTCGTTGGTTCTCAGTGCTCTGGGTGCAGCG
The DNA here is from genome assembly GCF_040614375.1 of Nonomuraea sp. NPDC005983. Taxonomy (NCBI): domain Bacteria; kingdom Bacillati; phylum Actinomycetota; class Actinomycetes; order Streptosporangiales; family Streptosporangiaceae; genus Nonomuraea; species Nonomuraea sp. NPDC005983. The sequence goes on along the minus strand of NZ_JBEXUP010000003.1, from coordinate 115,351 downwards.
ATCCGCCGATGTACATCGAGGCCAGCATCGCGAACAGGAACGCCTGCAGGAACTGGATGAACATCTCGAACCCGGTCAAGATAATGGTCATGACGACGCCGACGACGCCGACGGGCGCGCCCAGCGGGGTCAGCTTCTCGAACAGGAACCAGAAGCCCACCATGCTGAAGAACGCCAGGAGCATGTGGCCGGCGAACATGTTCGCGAACAGTCGCACGGCGTGCGTGAACGGCGCGATGATCAGGTTCGACAGGAACTCGATCGGCGCGAGGAGCAGGTAGATCGGCTTGGGCAGCCCCGGCGGGAACATCATGTTCTTGAAGTAGCCGATCGGGCCCTGCGTCTTCATGCCGAGGTAGACCTTGAGCACGTAGATCGTCCCGGCGAGCACCGCCGGGAAGGCGATGTGCGAGGCCACGGGGAACTGGATGAGCGGGATGACGCCCATGATGTTCCACAGGAACACCAGGAAGAAAAGGGTGAGCAGCAAGCCCATGTAACGGTCGGCGTCCTTGCCCAGGAAGGGCCGGGCGACCTGGTCACGGACGAACATGTAGCCGTACTCGGCGATGTTCTGCACGCCCCTGGGCACGATCTTCGGGTTGGCGAAGGCGGACCAGCAGAAGACGATCACGACGATCGAGGTCAGGATGGCGAGCAGAACCGGCTTGGTCAACCAGTCGACCCCGGGAATGATGGGGGGAAGGTCGAACAGCTCGTGAGGCGTCGGCGCCCCGAACTGATCGTCAGCGAGGACCGTCAGCGCAATCACGCGGCGTTCCCTTCAACGTCGTAGTGGATCACAAGGAATTCCTCAGCAAAGTGGTCGCGGTGCGGAGCTAGCGACCGTACTTGCGGTAGACCAGATACACGGACAGCACGACCCCCAGGACGATGCCTATGGGGAAGAACGCGGACGTGTCTAGCCAACGGTCCAGCAACCAGCCAGCTCCGCCGTAGATCGCCATCCCGGCGAGCAGGTAGCTGGGGATCGACCAAGCGGCGTTGGCGAAGTCCTGGCCGTCGTCTTCCGGCCGGCGTTTCTGTTCGCTCATCGCGCGCCTGACGATAGCAGGCAAGGAGAGGACTAGTCATATCAGGCCTCATCCCTTTACCTGTTGGCGTCGTCATGAGTCGCCATGCCCGGGGACCTTGGCGTCGGGATCGACGTACAGCATTTTCGTCTTGATGAACGCCCGGACCTCGAAGGCTGTCCAGACGAGCGTGCAGACCACCACGGACCAGGCGAACGCCCTCGAATTCCAAGCGGTGGTATCGCCGAAGGTGGCCAGCATCAGCATGATGACGACCACTTTGACGAGATAGCTGCCCATCGCGCCGATGGCCATCATCTGCGGGGAGATCCGGGAGGCATAGGACACGGCCACCACGCTGATGCTGAAGAAGACGCCGACCAGCAACGTTCCGACCGCCGCGCCCAGCGCGCCCTTGCCTCCGGAGAGCAGCAGCGCCACGACGACGGCGACCACCCCCACCGCCAAGGTGGGCAGCGCGGCGCTCTTGAGTACGCGCACGTCGTTGGCCTGCATCAGTGCTCCAGAAACGAGTTGTCAAGCGAGCGTTTGCTACCCCCAGAGCATGCGCATTGGGGGCCCCTGCTCGTGAAAGATATCACAAGCTCACGGAAGACCGCTTTTACCTGCCGTTTCTAGTTCACGATCATGATCGACCCGGGAAGGCAGGAATGACCGGATTCCCCTCGGCGCTCGCCCGTTCCTGCGACGGCCCGTCAGGACGCCGAGCCGGCCCTCTGACCTGCGTGTCAGGCGTGATGGGCGGCATCGGCCCGGTGGGCGGGCCGTCGTCGTCGTCGCCGCGGCCCGACGCGTGCGCGCCGCCCCTGCCCCGCCACCGCGGCGCGGCCATCAACACCAGGACGCCGAGTGCGAGCAGAATCAGCACGGGGAAGAGCAGGACCGGCACACCGATCTTCGACATCGCCACGATGCCGAACGCGAACAGGAACGTCCACGCGTACATGATCAGGACGGTCCGGCGGTGGGAGTGGCCGATGTCGAGCAGCCGGTGGTGCAGGTGACCGCGGTCGGGCGCGAACGGCGACAGGCCTTGTGAGGTGCGCCTGACGACGGCGGTTATCAGGTCGATGAGCGGCAGGACCAGCACCGCGGCCGGGATGATCAGCGGCAGCAGCACCCCGAACTTGTTCATGTTCTCGATGACGGACGGGTCGAGCGGCGTGACGGTGACGATCGAGGAGGCCAGCACCAGCCCGATCAGCATCGCGCCGGTGTCGCCCATGAAAATCTTCGCCGGGTGGAAGTTGTGCGGCAGGAACCCCAGGCAGATGCCGATGAGGATGGCGGCGATGGCGGCCGTGGTGTCGATCCGCAGGCCGCTGATGCTCTCCTTGAGGAAGATCGAGTAGGCCCAGGTGGCCATGGCCGCGATGCCGACGATCCCGGCCGCGAGCCCGTCGAGCCCGTCGACGAAGTTGACCGCGTTGATCGCCACGACCACGACCAGGATGGTGATGATCGTGCTCAGCGTGTAGTCGAGGCTGGTGGAGCCGCCCCAGTCCTTCGGCAGCGGGATGTAGGTGAGGCGGAGCCCGAAGTAGACCAGCACCCCGGCGGCGGCGACCTGACCCGCCAGCTTGATGAAGGGGTCCATCCCCCACCAGTCGTCGAGGAACCCGGTCACCGTGATCAGGCCGCCGGCGATGATCAGCGCCAGCACCGGCTGGCCCTCGGACTTGCTGAGCGCCTCGCCGGTCTTGGTCAGCTCACTGGCGACCAGCAGCCCCACGACCAGCCCGCCGTACATCGCCAGGCCGCCCAGCCTGGGTGTCGGTGTGGTGTGCACGTCACGGTCGCGAACCTCGGGCACGGCGCCGATGCGGATGGCGAAGCGGCGTACGAGCGGCACGAGCAAGTACGTCACCGCTGCCGCGATGAGCGCCATGAACAGGTATTCGCGCACGGACCTAGTTTCCCGGATGCTCCGGCCAGCTGTGACCGGAAAACGACACAGACCAGCTTAATATTCGCTGAGATATGGCTGATGGATGGCGAGGAGCGCCGCAACCCGCTCCCGCACGCTCGCCGCGGTTCCGGGATGTCGAACGGCCTGTGCCACCAGAGTGCCTACCTCTTTGAGCTCCTGAGGCCCCATGCCCTGGGTGGTGACGCACGGCGTGCCGACGCGCAACCCGGACGTGATGGCCGGTGGTTCTGGATCATACGGGATCGCGTTGCGGTTCAGCGTGATCGCCGCCTCCGCGCAGCGCCGCTCGGCCTCCGCGCCCGACACTCCCAGCTCGCGCAGGTCGATCAGCGCCAGGTGGGTATCGGTGCCCCCTGACACCGGCCGCATCCCCTCGGCCGCCAGCGAGTCACACAGCGCCCGCGCGTTGACCACCACTTTCCTGGCGTAGTCGGCGAACTCCGGCCGCATCGCCTCCCCGAACGCCACCGCCTTCGCCGCCACCGCGTGCATGAGCGGACCGCCCTGGATGAACGGGAACACCGCCCTGTCGATCCGCGCGGCCAACTCCTCCGTGCACAGGATGCCGCCGCCACGCGGGCCGCGCAGCACCTTGTGCGTGGTGAAGGTGACGACGTCCGCGTACGGCACCGCCGACGGGATCGCCCCGCCCGCCATCAGCCCGATCGGATGCGCCACGTCGGCGAGCAGCCAGGCGCCCACCTCGTCGGCGATGCCGCGGAACACCGAGAAGTCGATCAGCCGAGGGTAGGCGGTGGCGCCACAGACGATCACCTTCGGCTGGTGCCGCAGCGCCAGGTCCCGGACCTCGTCGTAGTCGATGAGCTCTGTGTCGCGCCTGACGCCGTACGAGACGACGTCGAACCACCTGCCCGAGAAGTTGACCTTGGAGCCGTGGGTCAGGTGGCCGCCGTGCGACAGGGCCATCGCCAGCATCGTGTCGCCCGGCTGGAGCAGCGCGGCGTAGGCGGCCAGGTTCGCCGACGCGCCCGAGTGCGGCTGGACGTTGGCGTGCTCGGCGCCGAACAGCCTGCGCGCCCGGTCGATCGCCAGCCGCTCCGCGCGGTCGACGACCTCGCACCCGCCGTAGTAGCGCCTGCCGGGATAGCCCTCGGCGTACTTGTTGGTCAGCGTGGATCCGAGCGCGGCAAGGACGGCGGGCGAGGTGAAGTTCTCGCTCGCGATGAGCTGGATGCCACCGCGAACCCTGTCGAGCTCGTCGAGCAGCACCTGAGCCAGCTCCGGGTCCTGGCGCTGGAGCAGGCCGAAGTCTGGACCGTAGTAGGGTTCACCACCCATTTTCCTACTGTACGACCGATCTACTGGAACGCGTGTGGCGCCCCGGCAGAGCTCGGAATCCAGCGAGGAGTGTCGGCGGCCTCGTCGCTGATGGACGTGAGCACCGCCTGCCGGTACAGGGCGAGCCTGGAACGCCACTGGGCGATGTCCTCGACGTAGCGCTTGCCCACGGGGGCGTCCCACGTCTGCGGGCTCCTGGCGAGCTGGTAGGCCTTGTCCAGGGACGTTGTGAGCGTGTCCAGCAGGGGCAGGACGGTCTGCCACGCCGTGACCAGGCGCTGGTACTCCGGGTTGAACTCCCAGGCCCTCGGCTGGCCGTCGAGGGGGTTGGCGGAGGAGGACGCGGGCGGCTTCTCGCCGGGTTGGCGGGGCTGGGGGGCGGGCGGGTCCACGTACATCACGCGCTCCTCTCCGGTGTGCCCGGGTCGACCGACCCCGGCGGGCCGTCGGGGCCGACGTCCCTCGGCGCCCACTCACCGTGGCCGTACTCGCCCGCGGGCACCTCGACGGAGGGCAGGTCGAGGGGCTGGATCTCGCGGGCGTGCTCGACGACCGCCCTGAGGGTGTCGAGGTCCATCGGCCTGGCGTCAACGGAGACCACGTCGCCGCCGCCCGCCAAGGCCGCACCGGCCTCGGTGGTGTGCTGCGCGACCAGCGTGATCGAACCGTCGCCCGTGGTGGGGGGCCGCGCCACGTGCGTCGTCGTGCCGTCGCCGCCGACCGTGCCCGGGGTCTGCGGGACCTGTGTGGCGGGGGTGCCGTCACCGGCCGGCGCGGTGGGCGGGATGACGTCGCCGGTGCGCGGCGTAGTGGGTGTCGCCGTTCCGTCGGTGGGCGGAGTGACTGGTGTGGTCGTGCCGTCGGTGGGAGGTGTCGTGGGCTGGGTCGTTCCGTGCGTGGGCGGGGTGACCGGTGTGACCCGGCCGTCGGTGGGAGGGGTGGTGCCGTCGGTCGGCGGAGTGGTGGGTGTTGTTGTCGTGCCGTCGCCGGGGGGCGGAGTCGGTTGGACGGTGCCGTCCGTCGGCGGTGTCGTCGGCCTGGTGCCGTCGGTGGGAGGCGTGGTCGGCTGGTTCGCGCCGTCGCACGGCGTGTTGCCCGTGGTGGAGGGCGTGTCGGTGGTGGGCGGGGTGACTGACGGGTCGTTGCGGTGGACGTCGATGGGCTGGATGTTCCTGGCGTGGTCGGCCGCGGAGCCGTAGGCGTCGCCGTTCGGCGGGGTGGCGTTGGCGGAGACGACGTCGCTGCCGTCGTTCGCCCAGGGGTTCGTCGCCTCTGTGCCGGTGGTGCCGGTGGTGCCGGTGGTGCCGGTGTGTGCTCCGTGGGGCATGGCCGGCATGTCGGCGGGACGGATGTGGTCGATGTTCCTCAGCAGGTCGTCCAGCTCGGCCGCGGTGGGCGGGTCGATCGGCACCTGCAGCACCTTGACGCCGTCGACCACGACCACCTGGGGCTTGTGCGCGTCGGGGTGGTTGTTGATCGGGGTGGTACCCGTGGGGGTGTCGCCGGTCTTCGGGGTGCCGGTGGCCCTGGGGTCCTCCGTGGCCCGCGTGCCGTCGCCGGTCCTGGTGTCGTGGCAGGGCTTCCCGTCGTCGCCCGTCCTGACGTCGTCGCCGGTCTTCGGGGTGTCCTTCGGCTGAGAGTCGTCGGCCTTGGGGGTGTCCTTCGGGAGCGTGTCGCCGGTCTTCGGGGTGTCCTTCGGCTGAGAGTCGTCGGCCTTGGGGGTGTCCTTCGGGAGCGTGTCGCCGGTCTTGGGGGTGTCCTTCGGCTGGTGGTCCTCGGCCTTGGGGGTGTCGGCTCGGGGGTTCTCGTACCTGGCGCGCTCGTCGCCGTGCCGTTCCTTGGCGTCACCCGTCGGCCCCGATTCGGCCGCCTTCGGCTGGTCGGCCTTCTTCTCCAGCAACGCCAGCCTGGTGTTGACGTCGCGGACCATCTCCTCGGCGGTGTCGGCCACCTGCGCGGGACGGTACGTCGCGTGCGTCGCCAGCCCGGCCGTGCTCATGGCCTGCGTGACCCGGCCCTCCGTGGTGCGCAGCTGCGTGGTGGCCCGCTTCACCTCGGCCAGCAGATCGCGAACCAGCTTGGGATCCATGCCGTCGAACTTGCCCATGCGCCACCCCCGGACCTGTCGCCGCTCCAGGATTCACCGTACGCACGCAAGGCCCGCGGCCGCAGCCGGGATAAGCAGACGGTATACGTCACTCGTCGGTGGCGACGTACCCGATGATGCCGCGCAGCTTCTGCACGGGGATGGCGCCACTCCTGAGCAACCTGGGCACGGCCGTGGTGAGGTCGAGGATGGTGGACGGCGTGTCGTCGGTGGTCTTGCCCCCGTCTAGGTAGACGGCCACCGAGTCGCCGAGCTGCTCCTCGGCCTCCTCCGCCGTGGTGGCGGCGGGGGCGCCGGAGCGGTTGGCGCTGGAGACGGCCATCGGGCCGGTCTCCTTGAGCAGGTCGAGGGCGACGGGGTGGAGCGGCATCCGCACCGCCACCGTGCCCTTGGTGTCGCCGAGGTCCCACGACAGCGCCCGGTTGGCCTTGCACACCAGCGTGAGCGGGCCGGGCCAGAACGCGTCGATGAGGTCCTGCCCGTAGGGGCCGAGGTCCTCGACGAGCGCGGTGGCGGCCCTGACCGTGCCGACGAGCACGGGCGGCGGCATGTCGCGGCCCCTGCCCTTGGCGTCGAGCAGGGCGGCGACGGCCGTGTGGGTGAAGGCGTCGGCGCCGATGCCGTACACCGTGTCGGTCGGCAGCACGACGAGCTCGCCGCGCCGCACGGCGGCCGCGGCCTCGGTCAGGCCCTGGGCACGCTGCTCCAGGTCTGTGCAGTCATAGCGGTTGCCCATGGCGTGCTCCTAGTCCTGGCCCAGTCGGGCGGTGACGAAGCGGTCTCTTCTGGTGAGGTCCTGGCGGAGGCGCACGTCGCGCCAGCCGTTGTCTTCTGGGAAGGTCAGGTAGACGTCGCGGCCCTGCTGGTCGGCGTGCTCGACGGCGGCCCAGCCACCGGGACGCAGCAGGCGGCGGGCCGTACGCTCGACGGCCCGCACCTCGCCGAGCCCGTCGTCGCCGGTGCCGTACAGCGCCCGTGTCGGATCGTAGTCGCGGACCTCGGGGTCGCGCGGGATCGCGCCGGGCGGGATGTAGGGCGGGTTGGAGATGACCAGGTCGACCTTGCCGTTCAGCTCCGGCAGGGCTTCGGCGAGGTCTTCCGGGTGCAGGTGGACGCGGCCCTGACCGTGCTCGCTGATGTTGCGCTTGGCCCAGCCGTACGCGTCGGGATCGACCTCGACGGCGTGCACCTCGGCGAGCGCGACCTCCTGGGCGATCGACAGCGCGATCGCGCCGGAGCCGGTGCCGAGGTCGACGACCAGCGGGGCGGTGACGTCCATCGCGCGCAGGGTCTCGATGGCCCAGCCCGCCATGACCTCGGTCTCGGGACGCGGCACGAACACGCCCGGCCCGACCCTGAGCTCCAGGTAGCGGAAGTAGGCGTGCCCGGTGATGTGCTGGAGCGGCTCGCGGGCCTCGCGCCTGGCGATGCCCTCCCAGAACAGGGCGTCGAAGTCGGCGTCCTTGATTGTGTGCAGCTCGCTTCTGCGCACGCCGTGGACGAAGGCCGCTATCTCCTCCGCGTCGGTGCGCGGGGAGGGCACGCCTGCCTCGGCCAGCCGGGCGGTGGCGAGAGCGATCTCGTCCAGCAGAAATGTCATGAGTGTTGTGCGAGCTTCTCCGCCATCTCGGCGTCGATGAGGGCCTGGGTGACGGCGCTGAGCTCGCCGTCGAGAACCTGGTCGAGGTTATACGCCTTGAAGCCGACGCGGTGGTCGGAGATGCGGTTTTCCGGGAAGTTGTAGGTGCGGATGCGCTCGGAGCGGTCGACCGTGCGCACCTGGGACTTGCGCTCCGCCTGCGCCGCGGCGTCGGCCTCCTCCTGGGCGATGGCCAGCAGCCGGGCGCGCAGGATGCGCAGCGCGGAGTCCTTGTTCTGGAGCTGGCTCTTCTCGTTCTGGCAGGAGACCACGGTGCCGGTGGGCAGGTGCGTGATGCGCACCGCGGAGTCGGTGGTGTTGACGCTCTGGCCGCCGGGGCCGCTGGAGCGGTAGACGTCGATGCGCAGGTCGTTGGGGTCGATCTGGACGTCGACCTCCTCGGCCTCGGGGTAGACGAGCACTCCGGCGGCGCTGGTGTGGATGCGGCCCTGCGACTCGGTGACGGGCACCCGCTGCACGCGGTGGACGCCGCCCTCGAACTTCAGCCTGGACCACACGCCGTCGTCGCCCTTGGCCTTGATCGCGACCGTGACGTCCTTGTAGCCGCCCAGGTCGGAGGGCTGGGAGTCGATGATCTCGGTCTTCCAGCCGATGCGCTCGGCGTAGCGCAGGTACATCCGGAGCAGGTCGCCCGCGAAGAGCGCGGACTCCTCTCCGCCCTCGCCCGCCTTGATCTCCATGATGATGTCCTTGTCATCGTTGGGATCGCGCGGGATGAGCAGATGCTTGAGCCGCTCCTCCAGGTGGGGGATGCGCTCCTCGATCTCGGCGGCCTCGGCGGCGAACGCGTCGTCCTCGCTCGCCAGCTCCCTGGCGGCGGTGAGGTCCTCGCGGGCCGAGCCGAGCTCGCGGTAGGTGCCGACGATCGGGGTGAGCTGGGCGTAGCGCTTGCCGAGCGTGCGGGCCTTGTTCTGGTCGGCGTGCACGGCGGGGTCAGCGAGCTGCGTCTCCAGCTCGGAATACTCCTTGAGCAACTCGTCGAGATTCACCGTGCGTCCTTCTTCTGGGTGGTACCGGGCGATTCACCAACAACGCCGACCCGGCGCACGAGCGTGCGTCCGGGCCGGCGTCGGTTGGGCTACTTGCCCGAGGACTTCTTGCCGAAGCGCTTCTCGAAGCGCGCCACCCGGCCGCCGGTGTCGAGGATCTTCTGCTTGCCCGTGTAGAACGGGTGGCAGGCCGAGCACACGTCGGCGTGGATGACGCCGTTCTTCGCGGTGCTGCGGGTGGTGAACGTGTTACCGCAGGAGCAGGTCACCTGGGTCACGTGGTAGTCAGGGTGGATATCGGCCTTCATGGCTGTCCTTTCGGGGTGCGGCCGCCGGGTCGCCAGCATGGCGGGAACCGGAACCGCTCAATGGTCAGCTACCAGTGTGCCAGATGCTGTAACCGTCCCAGGCCACCAGGCATTCCCACGATCTTTATGACGAAGTCACCCCAGTCACACTAGGCTCCAGCGCACAAACCATAACTTTCCCCACATATGGGATCGAGCCCGAAGGACAGACCAACAGATGAAGAGAAGGGTGCGGTTGCTTCTGGCGACCGCCACGGGGGCCGCGATTCTCCTGGGGGGCGCAGGTCTCTCCGCAACCGCCGCGCAGGCTTCACAGCAGGCGCTGAGGGCCGGGGACGACTTCACGGGGGACGCCTCGGCCAACGCCTACGTCCCGCTCCAGAGCGACGTCGAGGCGACCGTGACGCTCAGGCTCAAGGACCCGGACTCGGTCAGGAGCAGCATCACGGGCAGCATCGAGCCGCCCGGCAAGTCGTCCCGCGCGGTGAGCTTCGACTTCACGCCGAGCACCTCGCCGGGCACCCCCAGCGCCACCCCGTCCCCGTCCGCCGACCGGACCATCACCGGCAAGTGGACGATCAGCAAGGACGACCCCGCCGGCGACTGGAAGCTGACGGTCAACGTCACCCGCAACGGCGGCTCGCAGGCGACGGCGTTCGTCGTCAGGGTCACCGGCAAGCAGGGCATCTCCGGCGCCAACGTCACCCCCGACCCGGTCAAGCTGGTCAAGGGTGAGGACGTCAAGGTCACCGTCGAGGCGTCCGTGAAGGACGCGAGCACGGTCTCCGCCAAGCTCGTCAGCGACACGACCAACGAGTACTACGACCTCGGCGACCTGTCCAAGGACTACGACGGCTACTACCGCGGCACCACGTACTTCAGCGACGACACCGCCCCCGGCGCGTGGACCGTCGAGATCTACGCCAGCCGCGACGGGCAGGCGCTCAAGGGCGTCGCCTCGTTCTCGGTCGAGGCCCCGACGGGCGGCGCCTCCAAGAAGGCCAAGGCCAGGGTCACGATCAACGCCCCGGCCAAGGTGAAGAAGGGCAAGACCTTCAAGGTCTACGGCAAGGCGTACCGCGGCACCAAGGCCTACAAGAACAAGACCCTGGAGGTGTACTTCAAGGCCAAGGGCGCCAAGTCGTACAAGTTCCTGGGCTTCGCCAAGGCCAACTCGAGCGGCAAGTACTCCAAGACGTACAAGGCCAAGAAGGACGGCTACTTCCGCGTGAAGTCGCCGGGCACCGGCTCCACCCGCAGCGCGCTGTCGCCGCAGGAGTTCGTGGACGTCAGGTAGCCGGTACGGTCCGCATCCCCAACCCCGGGTGCAGGCCGTATCAGCGGCCCTCGGGCATCAGCCCGGGGCCGGCACCGAAACGAGCGCCACACAACGCACAGAGGCGGCCGGGGACTCCCCCGGCCGCCTCTGTCATGTCACGAGCGCCACGTCATCGCGTCGCGGTCACGACGAGCGGACCTAGTCGCGGTCGTTGCTCACGGTGGTCTTCTGGACCTGCAGGAGGAACTCCGCGTTGGACTTCGTCTCCTTCATCTTCTCCAGAAGCAGCTCGAGAGCCTGCTGCATGTCGAGCGCGTGCAGCACCCGGCGCAGCTTCCAGACGATCTGGAGCTCTTCCTTGGCCATGAGGATCTCTTCCTTACGGGTGCTGGACGCGTCGACGTCCACCGCGGGGAAGATGCGCTTGTCGGCCAGGGAGCGGTTGAGCTTGAGCTCCATGTTGCCGGTGCCCTTGAACTCCTCGAAGATGACCTCGTCCATCTTGGACCCGGTCTCGACCAGGGCCGTGGCGAGGATCGTCAGCGAGCCGCCGTTCTCGATGTTCCGCGCGGCGCCGAAGAAGCGCTTCGGCGGGTACAGCGCGGTCGAGTCGACACCACCCGACAGGATGCGGCCGCTCGCGGGAGCCGCGAGGTTGTAGGCGCGCCCGAGACGGGTGATGGAGTCGAGCAGCACGACCACGTCGTGGCCCAGCTCCACCAGGCGCTTCGCCCGCTCGATGGCGAGCTCGGCGACCGTGGTGTGGTCTTCGGCCGGACGGTCGAAGGTCGAGTGGATGACCTCGCCCTTGACCGACCGCTGCATGTCGGTGACCTCTTCTGGGCGCTCGTCCACGAGCACGACCATCAGGTGGCACTCGGGGTTGTTGTGGGTGATCGCGTTGGCGATCGACTGCAGCACCATCGTCTTACCGGCCTTGGGCGGCGAGACGATGAGACCGCGCTGGCCCTTGCCGATCGGCGAGACGAGGTCGATGATCCGCGTGGTGAGGACGTTCGGCTCGGTCTCGACGCGCAGGCGCTCCTGCGGGTAGAGCGGCGTCAGCTTGTTGAAGTCGGGCCTGTTGCGGGCCTGCTCCGGGTCCATGCCGTTGACGGTGTCGAGGCGGACCAGGGCGTTGAACTTCTCGCGCCGCTCGCCATCGCGCGGCTGCCGGACGGCGCCGGTGATGACGTCGCCCTTGCGCAGGCCGTTACGGCGGATCTGGGCGAGCGAGACGTAGACGTCGTTGCTGCCAGGCAAGTAGCCGCTCGTGCGGACGAACGCGTAGTTGTCGAGGATGTCGAGGATGCCGGCGATCGGGATGAGCACGTCGTCGTCGCCGATGACGGGCTCGCTGCTGTCGAAGCGGTCGCGGCCACGACCGCGGTTGCGCTCCCTGAAGCGGCCCCTACGGCCACGCCCGCCGCGCTCGTCGTCGTCGCCACGCTGGTCGTCGCGCTGGCCGCCACGCTGGTCGTCGCGCTGGCCGCCTCGGCTGCCCGCGTCGGCGGCGCGCTCGCGCTGGTCGGCGCGGTTGCCGTCGCGCCCATCACGGGAGTCGCGGCCATCACGGGAGTCGCGCCCATCACGGGAGTCGCGCCCATCGCGGGAGTCGCGCCCATCGCGGGAGTCGCGCATGCTCTCGCCACGGCCGCCCTCGCCGCGGTCGTTGCCGGGCCGGTCGCCACGGTCGCGGCGCTCACCGCGGCTGCGGCGCTCGCGGCGGCTCTCGCCCCGCTCGCCTCGGCTGTCGTTCGCCGGGTCAGCAGCCTGCTCGACGACCGGCTCGGCCTGTGCGACCACGGGCTCGGCGGCCTTCGCCACCGGCTCGGGAGCCTCTACGGCAGGCGCCGGGGCGGGCTCTTCCGCGGCCCGGGTCCGGGAACGTTCCCGGCGGGCGCGGGTGGGCCGCTCCGCGGCGGGCGCCGGGTCAGCGGCGGCCGGTGCCTCTGCTGCGGCAGCGGGCGCGCTGTCTCCGGTACCGCCACCCTGCTTCTCCTGGATGGCCGCGATGAGCTGGCTCTTCCGCATCCGCCCGGTCCCGCTGATGCCCAGCTCGGCAGCCATTTTCTGCAGCTCGGGCAGCACCTTGGCGGACAGGCCGGTGCCGGAGCGACGCGCGCGCGGCTTGGCCGCGGCGCGGGTGGGGGTGTCGCCGGACGCACCTGATGCGTCGGAGAGGAGTTCGGTGGTGTCGCTCAACTAAAAGGTCCTTCCCAGGGGTCGGGCGCCGGTTTTGTTCTGCCGGACGTCCCGGAGGTGCTTGCGATCCGGCGGGACAGACCGGGTCGGGGTGCACGTTGCGATCTTCGGCCGCCTCTGGGGACGGCCGCCACTCTTGGGGAGGGGCTCGTCCAGGCCGCCACAGGACGGTGGCGCGTGGATAACACCCCCCAGATTGCTGTCGCCAGCCAGATGTCGAGTGATTCGAACGCGCAGGCCCCCGTCGCCATCGCCTCACGTTGGGCCAACCGGGTGTGGGCCAACCGGAGGCGACAGATTCCGGGGAGACAGCCGCGCTCACGCCTCGCGACGTGAAGCACGATGCAGCGATGTGTGGCTGACAAGCACGCACCCACCAAGGGGGCATCTGGTGCGGCTACCAGCCTAACATCACCAGCGCACACGGCTATTCCCTGAAGGTCTAAAGAGGCATCAGCGTGTCTCGGGGAACCGAACGTCCGCACCAACCTGGTCGACGTCCATTTGCTGGATGTGCCAGTCTTTACCCACTTCTGGCGCGATCAAATCCTGCGTATCCGGTGTCGAAAACGCAAGAACTGTGGGACCCGCTCCCGAAACGACCGCGGGCACGCCCACTGCACGGAGACGTTCTACCAGATCCATACTCCCCCGCATCGCAGGCGCGCGGTAGCCCTGGTGGAGCCGGTCTTCCGTGGCGGCGAGCAGCAACTCCCGCTCCGGCCGCTGGGTCAGCGCGGCGATCAGCAGCGCGGCCCTGCCGGCGTTGAAGGAGGCGTCCTTGTGGGGCACATCCTTCGGCAGCAGCCCCCTCGCCGTCTCCGTGGACAGCCGCGTCGCCGGTACGAGCACGACGGGACGGATCCGCGGATCGGGTTCAAGTTTCACCTTACGCGGTGCGCCGGAGTGGTCGGACCAGGCGATGACCAGCCCACCGGCCAGGCAGGGCGCGACGTTGTCGGGGTGCCCCTCTATCTCCGTGGCCAGCGCGAACACCTCGTCGTCGGACATCTCGGCGTCGCCCAGCGCACGCGCGGCGAGGATGCCGGCGCTGACGGCCGCGGACGACGAGCCGAGACCGCGCGCGTGCGGGATGCGGTTGCGGCAGTGCAGCCGGATCCCGGCGGGCTGCGGAACGCGCATGTGGTCGAACGTCTTGCGCATCGTCTGGACGACCAGGTGCCCCTCTCCGAGGTCCACCTCGCCCGCGCCCTCGCCCTCGACGCTCACCCGCACGCCCTGCTCCCCGGTGATGGCCGCCTCGACCTCGTCGAAGAGCGTCAGCGCCAGCCCGAGCGCGTCGAACCCCGGCCCCAGGTTCGCCGACGTCGCCGGCACCCGTACCTCAACGGTCCTCATGTCGTCTTCCTCTGGTTGGTCTCTCGTGGGCACGCCGACGGGACGGGGCACGCCGGCACGGCCCCGCCTGCGCGTCGCGCGCGTTACGCCAGGTTCAGCGCCGCGGCCGCGGCGTGGACGTCGATGGGGATGGTGACGGGCGCCGGAGCGCCGGCGATGGCCCAGTCGGGATCCTTCAGGCCGTTGCCCGTGACCGTGCAGACGACGCGCTGACCGGGGGCGATGAGGCCCTGCTGGTGCGCCTGCAGGAGCCCGGCGACGCTGGCCGCGGAGGCGAGCTCGACGAAGACGCCCTCCTCCTGCGCGAGCAGCTTGTAGGCGGCGGCGATCTGGCGGTCGGTGACGGCCTGGATCGCGCCGCCCGACTCGTCGCGCGCCGCCGTGGCGAGCTGCCAGGAGGCCGGGTTGCCGATGCGGATGGCGGTCGCGATCGTGTGCGGGTGCGCCACGGGCGCGCCCTGCACGATCGGGGCCGCGCCGCTGGCCTGGAAGCCGAACATGCGCGGCGCCTTGGTGGCGACGCCGTCGGCGGCGTACTCCTGGTAGCCCATCCAGTAGGCCGAGATGTTGCCCGCGTTGCCCACGGGGATGCAGTGGATGTCGGGGGCGTCGCCGAGCGTGTCGACGATCTCGAAGGCGGCCGTCTTCTGCCCCTGGAGCCTGAACGGGTTCACCGAGTTGACCAGCGCGATCGGGTAGCTGGACGACAGCTTGCGGGTCATCTCCAGGCAGTCGTCGAACGACCCCTCGACCTGCAGGAGGGTGGCTCCGTGGACGAGCGCCTGGGCCAGCTTGCCCATCGCGATCTTGCCGCGCGGCACGAGGACGGCGCAGGTCAGCCCGGCGCGCACGGCGTACGCGGCGGCCGAGGCCGAGGTGTTGCCGGTGGAGGCGCAGATGACCGCCTTGGCCCCCTCCTCGACGGCCTTGCTGATGGCCATGGTCATGCCACGGTCCTTGAAGCTGCCCGTCGGGTTGGCGCCCTCCACCTTCAGGTAGACGTCGCACCCGGTGAGCGCCGAGACGCGGTGCGCGGGCACCAGCGGCGTGCCGCCTTCGAGGAGCGTGATGACGGGCGTCTTCGTGGTGACCGGAAGCCGCTCGCGGTACTCCTCGATGAGGCCACGCCAGGACCTGCTCATGTTGACTCCCCTACCTGCGGTGTTGGGCACAAAGTCTACCGGGATGCGAAGGCTGGGCCGGAGCCGAGTCCGGCCGCGCGGGCAGTCAGCAAATCAGGAAATTCTCAGCATCTCCCGATACAGTCTCGGCAGGGGGGTCATCACCATGAACGCGCGTCCTGCTCTGGCGCAGAACGACTTTTCTCCACTGACGCCACCGCCGCTCGGCGGCTGGTCGCCTGCCCTGTCCGTGAGCGTGGTGATTCCCGCGCACGGCGGGCCGCACCTGGCCCTGACGCTGGCGGCGCTGGCCGCGCAGACGTACCCGGACCACCTCATGGAGGTCCTGGTCGTGGACGACGGCAGCGAGCCGCCGATCCGCCTGCCGGAGATCAGGCCGGTCAACACCCGCGTCGTCAGGCCCGAGACGGGCTGGGGCATCTCGAACGCGATCAACACCGGCGCGAGGGCCGCCGACGGCGAGATCATCCAGCGCCTCGACGCCGACATGCTGCCGAGCCGCGAGCACATCGAGGCGCTCGCCCGCTGGCACCACCTGACCGACTACCTGGTCACGATCGGCATGAAGAGGTTCGTCGAGGCGCCCCCGATCACTCCTGAGCAGGTCTTCCGGGCCGGGCAGCTGTCGGACCTCGTCGACCTGGACCGGGCCGTGGCCAGCTCCACGGAGGCGACGATCGCCAAGACGGACGGCCTGCGCAAGAGCCGCAACCCCTACCACGTGTGCACCGGGCCCACCGTCTCCCTTCCCCGTGACGTCTTCCACGCGGTGGGCGGCCTGGACCCGACAGTGGTCCGCGGCGAGGACACCGAGTTCGCCTACCGCCTGGCCATGCACGGCGTCGTGTTCATCCCCGACCTGGACGCGCAGGCGGTGCACCTGGGCCTGCCCGCGCAGCACCTCGACAGGGAGCGCGCGGTCCGCGCCGTCGAACCGTACCTGGCGCACCGCATCCCGCTCCGCCGCGACCTGCGCAAGGACCGCGGACGCCGGTGGCTGGTGCCGTACGTGGAGATCGTCCTGGACGTGACGGACGCGTCCGAGTCCGTGGTGCGGGAGGCGGTCGCGGCGGCCCTGGACGGCAAGCTGCAGGACGTCGTGGTGACGCTGGTCGGCCCGTGGTCGCGGCTGGCCGGCGGGCGGCGCTGGTCGCTCGGCGACCCGGACTTCGAGCTGCGGCTGATGCGCGACCTGTTCTCCCATGACGAGCGCGTCAGGCTGATCGACGAGGCCGCGCCGACGCCCGCGCCGACGCCGTTCCGCTACCGGGGCCCGGTGGACGTCCCGCTGCACAGGGCGACGCTGGAGCGCATGGTCGAGACGGTCCAGAAGGACCTGACGGGCGTGCTCGTGGTCGACCTGGACGACGGCAGGACCGCGCGTCTCGAGCGCACCTCCGCCCTGGCCCGCGCCCTGCTGCTGGCCGATCCCGGCGACGATCTGGACGGGATCGTCGCGACCACGCACGGCGTGCGGCACGTCGAGCCCGCCCGCTACTGGCCGCCTGCCCCCGCGCCCCAGCCGGTCACCATCCCGGCTCCCGCGACGCCCGCCCCCGAGGCCGCCGGGCCGGAGGAGGGGGACAAGAAACTGCTCCGCCGCCTGCGCTCAGCCCTGCGCGCCAACTGACGGGCGCCCGGCCCGTCGGTCAGGTGCGTGGTTTCTTGCCCAGGGCGCGCTTGACCGTGGTCGAGAGAAGGGCGCGCATGCCGGGCTGGGCACGGTTGGCGACGCTGAGCTTGCGGCGTAGCGTGCCGACCTCGCGGCGCAGCTCCACGGCGCTCTTGCGCCAGCGCTTCGACTCCTCGCGCCACTTGGTGACCTGGGCGCGCAGCCGCTCGACCTCCTTGGCCAGGCGGGCGGCCTCGGCCTGGGCGTCGCCCCTGGCCCGGTAGGCGCTCCTGCGTCCGGCGGGCTCTCCGGGCTCGCGGGTGAAGCCGTAGCTCTCGCCCTCGACCCAGGACACGCCCGACACGTCGTCGACGGCGTCGTCCAGCGACTCGCCCGGCCGGACGACCAGCGCTGCGCGGGCGAAGGCCGACACGCGCTCAAGGCGCGCGGCGACGACCCCCTGCTCCGACTCGTGCAGCAGCACGTTGACCAGCCCCAGCCCCTCGTCGCGGGCCAGGTCGAGGAGCCTGGCCAGGCTGTCCTCCCCCGGGGCCCAGCCGGGCGGCAGGCGCAGCACGTACGGCGCGCCGGGGTCGCACTCGCCGGTTTCGGCCAGGCACACCCGCCCCTCGTGCAGGTAGTGGCCGTGGACCAGTACCAGTTCGAGCGAGGGGTCCTTGAGCGGGGCGCGGCGGTCGCGCTCCAGCAAGGCCCACGGGCCGACCAGGGTGACCGAGACGTCCGGGACGGTGCCCGCCAGCAGGGCGTCCACGGCGGGCCGGACGACGTCGTAGCCGGCCGTCCCGTCGAGGACGGCGGCGACGTACGGGACCTTCCACTGCCTGGACGGGTGCGAGCGCAGCCAGCGGTAGGCCGGGATGCGGTCGGCGACGAAGGCGTGACTGACCCGGTCGATGCGCTGTTTGTCGCGCATCCGCATGGTGGGCCCGAGGTGGTAGGCGCGGGCCTGCGGCTCCGGCACGAACACCGCGCCGGCCTGCGCCAGCCGGTAGCCCATCTCGGTGTCCTGGCCGAGGATCAGCTCGTCGTCCATCGGGCCGGCGGCCTCGACCAGGCGGGCGTTGACCGAGGTGGCGCCGCCGACGTGCAGGCTGAACGGGCGCTGCGGGTTGTCGGTGAGCCCGTTGGTGCGCTCGACCAGGTCGACGATCCAGGCGTGCGGCTCGGCGGGCTCGAAGGCGCGCTCCAGGTCGTCGGGCAGGCTCGCGGGCACGGGGGCGTCGGTGAACCTGATGTAGCCGGTCACGACCAGGTACGGCGCGGCGTGGTGCCAGCGCATGTGCGCCTCGACCGCGCCGGGGGTGAGCACGACGTCGGAGTCGAGCCACTGGATGACGTCGCCGGTCGCCTCGGCCAGCCCGGCGTTGCGGGCGGCGGCGCGTCCGGGCTGCTCGCAGACGAGCAGGCGGGCGGCTGAGCCGGGCGGCAGCGTGAGCGGGGGCGAGCTGCCGTTGTCGATCACGAGGATCTCGGTCAGCTCGGCCGGGTAGGTCTGCCGGGCCAGCGCCGCGAGGACGAGGTTCAGCTTGTCCTGGGCTCCGTAGGCCGGGACGATCACGCTGACGCGCAGCTCGGGCGTGAACCGTTCCGGCGGCTGGAGGACGCGGTAGTCGTTGCCGCGTACCCTCATGCCGCTTCCATCAGCAGGCTCGGGTGGAAGCCCCGCCACTGGTTGGCGGCCACCTTGAGGAAGTGGGAGAGCGGCAGCTGCCAGGTGTGCTCGCCGCTGAGCATGCGGCGCAGCACGTATCCGAGGCCGTGGGTGCGGTAGATCCGGGCGCCCGCCTCCTGCGCGGCCTTGAGGAATTCGCGGTCCACTGCGCTGGTCAGGGCGCGAAATCCACCAATATCGCGGAATTGCGCTCGGGATAACAAGATCGTGCCGCCCGCGACATGATCACTCCAAACCTCGCTCGGATAGGCGGCGCCGCTGCCGAATGTGGTGCGCCTGATCGTCGCGTTCAGGGGCTCCAGATAGAAGAACTCGGCGGCGGCGCCGACGACGTCGGCCCCCGAGTACGACTGCGCCATCACCAGGTCGGCGAGGTGGTCGGGGCCGTACCAGTCGTCGTCGTCCCACTTGGTGACGAAGTCGCCGCTCGCCATGGCCGCCACCTCGTTCAGCACCTGGCCGAAGGGGACCTCGGCCGCCGCCTCGAGCCACGCGACCGGCAGCGGGCAGCCTTCGACGGCCTCCCGTACCTGCTCGAAGGAGAGCCCGTGCAGGCCGAGCAGCACCTCGACCTCCAGGCCGCGCTGGCGGGCGATCTGCGCGAGCGCGCCGCCGAGCAGGTGCGGACGCCTGGACGCCATCACCACGCTGACCTTGGGCGGGTTGGCCGCCGGAGGGTGGGCCAGGCGGCGCAGCCGTACGCTGTGCTCCTCGCGGCGCAGGTCTGCCAGACAGCGCGCGGTGCCGTCGGCGGCGTGCGCGAGCCAGGCGCGGTCGGTGAGCAGTGCGGCGAGGCCGGCAGGCAGCCAGGCGGGGGCGCGGTCGGCGGTCAGCGGCACGCCGGCCGCCGCCAGCCGCATGAGGCCGTCGAGCGGCACCGCGGCCTCGGGCCACTCGATCTCCAGGCCGCGCAGCGGGCGCAGGCTGTCGACGTCGGCCGGACAGCCGTCGACGGCCCAGCCTTCGCTGGACCAGTGCAGGCGGGCGAGCCCCTTCTCCGGCGTGCGGGCGAAGCCGCAAGGGGTGACGGGCATGGGTGGTGCTCCTTGACCGGCGGGACTCAGTCAGGCGCCTACCTTACGCCGGTTTTACTGAAGTCTGACCAAGAGTTCACCCCCGATGGGGCGGGCGATGCAGGTCGAGTGCCGGGGAGATTCCCAGTTTTCGCCCAGGAACCTATGGCACGGTAGTGCTGGCTGTTTATTAAGGTGTCAATATCCCCTGACATCCCCGACGCCCGTTTAAGTCCTGATGTGAAAGGTATGCGCGGATGCTCTCGCCCCGCCGACTGGCAGCGACCGTCGCAGTATTCGGAGTTCTGGCCTTCGCCGTACTCGTACTGCTCGTCCTGACGGACGCGTTTACGCTCGCCGCTGCCGCCGCCACGGGGGCGTTCCTGCTCTCGCTCGCCGCCCTCGCCTTCCTCGTGCTGACCGTGCGCCGCCTGGACGGCAAGGCGCACCGCATCGACCTCCGGGTCAAGAAGTACGAGGCCGAGCTGGCCAGGACCACCACCGCGATCAGGCAGATCGAGGCCAGGATCGACAGGCTGACCGGGGCCGTCGAGAAGTCCAGCACACGGCGCGGCGAGGACCTCGGCGCGATCCTGGCCTCGCTCGGCGAGGACCGGGTCAACGCCATGACGCGCGCGCGAGAAGTGGAAGAGCTGCGCGAAGAGGTCCGGGCGCTGGTCAAGGGGCGGACGTGAGACGGGTCAGGCACAACGACTACGGGACGTTGGAGCCGCCGCCCCTGGGCGGCTGGCAGCCTTCGCTGACGGTCTCCGTGGTCATCCCCGTCTACAACGACCTGGCCGGGCTGGAGCGGACGCTCACCGCCCTCGCCGCACAGACCTACCCGGCGGATCTGGTCGAGGTGGTCGTCGCCGACGACGGCAGCGAGCCGCCGATCGACCTGCCCGGTGTCCGGGTCGTCCGGGTGCGTGACGGCTGGGGACGCGGCGCGGCCAGGCAGGCCGGCAGGCTCGCCGCCGCCGGCCAGGTGATCCATTGGCTGGACGCCGACATGATCCTGGCCGGGGACCACCTCGAGGCGCACATGCGCTGGCACCACCTGATCGACTACGCGGTCGTGATCGGCGACACCCGGTTCGTGCAGGAGCTGGGCGAGGAGGGGGTGCAGAGCGAGTACACGAGGAAGACCCTGGAGGCGACCGACCGGCTGAAGACCGCCGGGTCCAACGCGTACCTGCTGCACACGGGGGCGTCCACGTCGGTCAGGGCCGACCTGCTCAGGGCCGCTGGGGGCGTCGACACGTCGCTGAACATGGCCGAGGACACCGAGCTCGGCTACCGGCTGGCGCAGGCGGGCGCGGTGTTCGTCCCCGACCCGCTGGCGCGCGGCTTCCACGTCGGGCCGTCCACGGTGATGCGGCGCGAGAAGGAGGTGCACCGGCACAACTGGTCCTTCCTCGGCGACTACGTCCCGGACCTGCGCTGGCTGCGCAACCATCCGCGACGCGGCTGGCTCGTCCCCTACGTGCGGGTGATCGTCGAGGCCGGCGGCTACGAGGAGACGCGCGCCGGCGTGGACTCCGCGCTCGCGGGGACGCTGCCCGACACGGCCGTCACCCTCGTCGGCCCGTGGAGCAAGCTGACGGACGAGCGCCGCGCCAATCTGGACGACCCGCTGCTCGACCTGCGGCTGCTGCACAACCTGTACAAGCACGAGCCGCGCGTCGCCTTTACGGAGTCCGTGCCCGACGCCGCGCCCTCGCCCTTCTCGCTCACGCTGCCCACCGGCTGGGTGCTCGGCGCCGACACGCTCGCCAGGCTGGTGCGGCTGGCCGAGCCGGACCAGCTCGGCCTGGTCAACGTGGCCCTGGAGGAGTCGGCGTCCGGCGTGCTGACGGCCCGGCTGCGGCGCACCTCCGCGTTCGCACGGGCCGCCAGATTCGACGGCCCGGCCGGAGACCAGGCCGACGACCTGGTCGACGAGATGTTCGGGACGACCTGGGTGAGCGGCGCCGAGTACGGCTTCACGCCCGAGGACGAGGCCGAGCCGCTCGCCGGAGACGCGGCGAAGTGGCGGGCGCTGGCGGAGCGACGACAGGGCGAGGTGAAGTCGCTGCGCCAGGAGGTGGCCCGGCTGACGGCCGAGGTCGAGCGGCTGTCCGAGCAGCCCGCCGAGAAGCCCCGGAGCGGGCCGGTCACGTCGCTCATCAGGCACCTGCGGAGCGCGGGGTGATCCGTCAGCTGATGGCGGAGATGCCCGCGGCCCGGGTCTTCGTCGCGGGCGTCGAATCCCCGCCCGCCCCCTCTCATGACCTGGACCGCGACCTCCTGGAGCCCACCGGCCCGCAGCAGGTCAAGGAGGTGCTGGTGGTCGCCCGCACGCCGGCCGACCTCCGGCGCGCGGCCACCCTGCACAAGCTGCTGCCCGACGCCGAGCGCGTGGTGGTCGCCGTCCTGGACACGCCGGCCTCCCACCCGGCCCCCGTCCCGACGCCGACGCCCGCGCACCGCTGGCGCGCGCTCACCGAGCTGCGGGTCCACCAGCCGAAGGCCAGGGTGTGGGTGGTGGACGCCCGCTTCTCCGCGTCCGTCCCGGCCGGCCGCACGGTGACGGCGACGGCCCGCGCGTTCGCCGGGCACCGCCTCGACGTGATCGCCGCACCCGCCGCGGCCATCGCCGGGGTGGGGGCCGCCGACTGGCGTCCCGGCGACCCCAACGCCACTCCCGCGGAGGTCACGGGCCCCGTCCCGGAACGCGTCGGCGCGCCCGGCAGCGACGTCGTCCTGCGCACCCTCGACCCGGAGACCCCCGCTGCGGCGCACGCCCTCCACCTGGAGGCCACGCCCGGCTCCGTCCCCGAGGGCGGCGGCCCGGCCGAGTGGGCCGGAGATGAGACGCCCATCGAGCGACCCACCCTGGGAGCCGTGAGCTGGGAGCGGATCGGGCGTCCCGGCATGAGCGGGTCGCCGCTGGCCGACCCCGACGTGCTCGGGGAGCCGTCGATGATCCCGCCCGTGGACGAGCGGCTGGTGAACCCGCAGGGCTTCGTCACCACCCCGTCCCGGGGGACGGCGTCGCTGGCCGAGCGCGACGGCCGATGGTCGGTCCTGCTCGACGGCAAGGTGGTGACGGCCTTCGCCGAGTCCGGCGGCGTCACCGACGCCGAGGTGTCGAGGCTGCGCCAGATCCGCGCCGTCGAGGTCGACTGGCACCGCGCGCACAGCGGGCCGCTCGCCGCCGTCCGGGTGCTGGCAGGGCTGGCCGCTGCCGGGGTCCCGCTGGTCGCGGAGGCCGTACCGCGCTGGGCGGGAGCGCTGGGCGACGACCTCGTCGCCCTGCTGACCAAGCGGCCCGACCTCTCCGACGACCTCCGCCGGGAGGAGCACAGCATCAGGCTCCGCCGGGAGGCCCTGCGCACCCACGGCGTCGCCGCCCGCTGGGAGCAACTCGGCTCCCCCAGCCCCGCTCCCCCGCTGACGTCCGTGCTGCTCGCGACGCGGCGCACCGACATGGTGGGCTTCGCCCTCGACCAGGTCGCCCGCCAGCGCGGCGTCCAGCTCGAAGTGATCCTCGCCCTGCACGGCGTCCCGCCTCACCACCCGGACGTAGCCGCCGCCGTCGAGCGCTTCGACGGGCCGATCACCGTCCTCGAAGCCGACCACCAGGCCGTCTTCGGCGAGGTGCTGAACGACGCCGCCGCCAAGGCGTCGGGCTCCTTCCTGCTCAAGATGGACGACGACGACTGGTACGGGCCCGACTTCCTGTCCGACCTGCTCCTCGCGCACTCCTACTCAGGCGCCCAGGTCGTGGGGACGGTGCCGGAGTTCGTCTACCTGTCGTCCATCGACGTCACCGTCCACCGCAAGCAGGTCACCGAGCAGATCACCAGCTTCGTCGCGGGCGGGACGATCCTGGTCGAGCGCTCGGCCTTCCAGGCGGTGGGCGGCTTCAGGCCGCTGCGCCGCTCCGTCGACACCCAGTTCCAGGAGGCGCTGCAAGCGGCGGGCGGGCAGATCTACCGCACCCACGGCCTCGGCTACATCCTGCGCAGAGGCCCGGCGGCCAACCACACCTGGCAGGAGCCGATCGGCACCTTCCTGCAGCGCAACAGGAACCAGTGGCGCGGCTTCCGCCCGAGCGCCCTGATGGAGCTGGACGGGAGCCCGCGACCATGACCCCGGGACGGCCGACACCGCCGCGCATCCGGCACAACGACTTCGGTGTGCTGACCCCGCCCGCGCTGGGCGACTGGGACCCCACGCTCACCGTCACCGTCGTCATCCCGGCCCACAACCGGCAGGACACGCTGGACCTGACCCTCGCGGCCCTGTCAGCGCAGAGCTACCCCGCCGACCTGCTGGACGTCATCGTCGTCGACGACGGCAGCGCCGTCCCTCTGCGCCTCCCCGCCCTGGCCCCGGCCAGAACGCGACTCGTCCCCAGCCCGGAGGGGGGCTGGGGACGGGCCTGGGCCGTCCAGACCGGGCTCGACCTGGCCACCGGCGAGATCGTCTTCGTGCTGGACGCCGACATGGTCCCGTACAGGCAGCATGTCGAAGCCCAGCTCCGCTGGCACCATCTGGCCCCCTACCTGGTGGTGCTCGGCTGGATCGACTTCGCCCCCGCCGACACGCTGCCCACCCCGCATGAGGTGCGCGAGGCGCTGGAGTCGGGCACCGAAGCCAAGCTCTTCCACCTGTCGCCGCACCGCCACGACTGGGCCGAGCAGATCATCGCGGACCACGACGGCCTGCGCACCGCCCCCAGCTCCCTGGCCACCCGGGTGCACGTCGGCGCCACGGCCTCCTATCCGGCCGCGCTGCTGCGGTCCATCGGCGGGATGGACACCTCGCTGGTGCTGGCGGAGGACACCGAGCTCGGCTACCGGCTCACCCAGGCGGGCGCGGTCTACGTCCCGGACCCGGAGTCGCGCGCCTGGCACCTCGGGCTGCCCACGGCCATGCGCGAGTTCGCGGCGCTCAAGCGCTACAACGACCCGTACGTGGCGGACCGCGTCCCCTACCGTCGCTATCTGCGCACCGACCACGGCAGGCAGTGGCTGGTGCCGTACGTGGCGGCGACGGTGCCGCCCGGCTCCTACGAGGACGTCCGCGCGACGGTGGACGGCCTGCTCGCCGGCTCGGTGCCGGACCTCGCCGTCACCGTCCCGGCGCCCTGGAGCACTCTGACCGCCGCCCGCCGCTCCCCCCTCACGGACGCGGACCTCGACCTCCGTCTGGTCCAGGCCACCTTCGAACACGACCCCCGCGTCCTCCTCGCGGACACCCCGGCACCTCAGCCGGCATCCTTCTCCCGTGCGGAACCCGACGCCCTCCCTGCTGACGGTTCTCCGGCGGCCGACCCCTTCCGCCCGGACGGTTCGGCGCCACAGGACCCCTGGGCGACGGCCCCGTTCCGCCTGCTCCTGCCACCCGGCTGGGTCCCCGGCAAGGACACGGTCGAACGCCTGCTCGCGCACCTGGAGGACCGCGACGCCGGCGCCTTGTGCGTCGCCCTCGACGAGACCCAGGACGGCGTGGTGGTCGCCCGCCTGGAACGCACGTCCGCCCTCTCACGCGCCGCCCTGGTGGCCCGGCCCGGCGACCGCCTGGACGACCTCCTCGACGACCTGTTCGGCCTGGAATGGCTGGACGGCGCCTCGTGGGGCTTCAAACGCCGCCCCAGGACGTACCCGCCGCGCAGGCGTCCCGTCCCCGAACACGACCTCCTGCTGGCCCAGCGCGACAAGGAGATCCTGCAGCTCCGCAACAGAACCGCCACCCTCCGCGCCGAACTGGCCCAACTCCGCAGAGAAGCCGGAAAGGCGACCAGGGACGCGGCCCGCTGGCGCGAAAAGGCGGAAACCTGGCGCCAAAAGGCGGTCGCCCTCTCCCGAACCCAGACCCGCGCCCAGAACCGCACCGTCCTCAAACGGGCCGCCCGCCGAGTCCGCAACCTCGCCTTCCCCGACAACTGACCACCAGGCACGGCCAGGTCCTCGCGATGGGGCGCGCTACGTATCGTCGATCCACTCGGCCAGATCACCCCCCTGAGTGCGACATCAGGCGCAAGCGTTTCCCGTGGATACGTGGCGCTGCCTACGAGGTCAGACTCAGCGGAGAGGAAGTGCCCGGACCCTGATTGCCTGCATCCGTGGCCCGCGGTCAGCACGCGCCGGCAGGTGCGTGCTGACCCGTGGTCAGCACCGCCCAGACCGCGCGCCGCCTCCCGCCCAACCGGCGTACGCCCCACTTGGCCGCGACCTGCTCGACCAGCCACAGCCCCCGCCCGTGGCAGTCACCGTCGCCGAACTCGCGTGGACGGGGAACGGTGTCCGCGCCGTCATCAGCGACCTCGACACGGACCGTGACGGCGTCAACGGCGATGACCTCCACCACGACCACACCACCGCGCAGCCCCGAGGCGGTGTGGACCAGGGCGTTGCTCACCAGTTCACTGACGACCAGCCGCGCGTCGTCCACGTCCCGATGCCCTGACGCCGTCAGGATCTCGCCGAGGCAGCGACGAGCCACCGCCACCGAATGCGCCACCCCCGGCAGCACGATCTCACCGAGAAACCGCTCGTCCACCGCGACACCTCCCAGCGCCGCGTGGCCGGCTCCACGTCCCACGTGGCGCCACCCTGCGACCCGAAAGACGACTCCGTCCTCGCCCACCGGGGCCACACAGCGGCTCCAGGCGTACCGCACCAGGTCAAGGTGCTGCTTCTGCCTGGCGGGCAGCGGTTCCGTGGTCATCCGATCACCTCGTTCCGGGCCGCGAACACCGATCCCCGGACACGCCCATCGCGCTGCCCCTCACCCGTCCGTCTGAGGCGCGTGCGCCGCTCCCCCACGACAGACATTTCGTCTTGTACGACCGCGTGGATTATCAGCATGCGCATTCGCTCGGATCAATGGAGCGCTTACCTCGCGAAACCTGAGCGACAAATAGCGACACTCGAAGTGTATTGATTGTCACAGAGCTGTCGCTGTACTGTCACGCACAGTGATTTGCCTGGGACGCGGCGACGGGGAGGTGGCTTGGACACCAACGACCGGACGTCTCCCCGGGCGCACTTCGCCTTCGACCTGGTGCACTACCGCAAGAATGCGGGCATGTCCCAGGTGGCGCTGAGCACGCGAATGCGTTGTCACACGTCTCTCATCAGCCACGTCGAAAGGGGACGGAGAGCCCCCACTCTCGACTTCGCCGAGGCGCTGGATCGCATCTTTCACCTCGACGCGCATTTCGCCAATCTATATAGGCAAATATCCCATTCGCCCACTCTCGGCTGGTTCGCACGATGGGTGGAGGAGATCGAACCACAGGCGGTCATCCTTCAGTCGTGGGATCCGCTCCTGGTTCCGGGGTTGCTCCAGACCCCGGAGTACGCGAGGGCGATCTTCGCCACCATGGCCTCCGCCGATCAGATAGAGGAGCGCGTTCAGGCTCGAACGCGACGCATGCAGATCTTCGACACTCCCGACCCTCCGGTCTTCCTCGCCCTGATCGACGAGGGCGTCCTCCATCGTCCGATCGGAGGGCCGAAGGTGCTCTCGGAGCAGCTTCGCTACCTGCTGGAAATGTCAGAGCATCCGCGGATCACCATCCAGCTCGTGCCTGTGGTCGCCGGTTGCGCGGCCGGCATGATGAGCGCGTTCGCACTGGCGCGGCTACGCGATGGGGCCGAGGTCGTGTCGGCCGACTCCATCCTGTCCGGCCAGGTCACGGGCGATCTCGATTCTGTCGCGCAGCTCAAGATGAGGTATGACACCATCAGAGCAGACGCGTACCCACAGTCACAGTCGCAACAGGCGATAGAGGATGCGGTAAGAAAATGGACCAAGTGAACCTTGAGCAGGCGAAGTGGCGCAAGGCGACTGCCAGCGGCGACAACGGCCAGTGTGTCGAGGTGGCGACCAACCTGCCCCACGTCGTGGCGGTGCGCGACAGCAAGCACCCGAACGGATCCGCCCTGGTCTTCACGCACCAGGAGTGGCGGGCGTTCCTGCACGGAGCCACCCACGGCGAGTTCAACATCTGACCGTCTCCCGTGGGAGACAGGTTCGATGTGACCGGAGTCGAAACAGCATCCTTGTCAGCCCGGCACAGGTCGTCGTCGCCTGCTCGCACCGGGCCCATCCCGTGATCGGGGCGTGGTCAGCGGCCTGAACCGGCCCGAACTCGCCCAACGCCGGGGGTGCGGGGGAGCTCGGCTCCCCCCCTCAGCGCAGCCCGAGCCGGTACGCGCGAAGCGCGCCCACCGGCGCGGACCATGCCGTTCAGCCCTTCGTCTAGTCGTCGCCCTCGACGCGCATGACGCTGGCCACCGCGCGGACGATGTCCAGGTCGCGGAGGCCCTCCATGGTGGCCGTCAGGGCCGCGTCGGTGGCCCGGTGGGTGACGATGACGAGCTGGGCGTCGTCGCCGTGGCCTTCCTGGCGCACCGTCTGGATCGAGACGTCGTGCTTGGAGAACAGCTCCGCCACCCGCGCCAGCACGCCGGGCTTGTCGGCCACGTCCAGGGCGACGTGGCAGCGCGTGACCGTCTCGCCCATCGGGTGGACCGCCAGGTCGGCGTAGGTGGACTCTTCGGGGCCGTGGGTGCCGGCGAGGCGGTTGCGCGCGACCGCCACCAGGTCTCCGAGCACCGCCGACGCCGTGGGCGCGCCGCCCGCGCCCTTGCCGTAGAACATGAGCTGCCCGGCCGACTCGGCCTCGACGAAGACCGCGTTGTACGCCTCGCGGACCCCGGCCAGCGGGTGGCTCCGGGGGATCATCGCGGGGTGCACCCTGACCCCGATGGTGCGGCCGTCGTCGGAGCGGGCGCAGATGGCGAGCAGCTTGATGACGTAGCCCATCGCCTTGGCCGAGGCGACGTCGGTGGCGGTGATCTCGGTGATGCCCTCGCGGTGCACCTCGGCGGCCGTCACGCGGCTGTGGAAGGCCAGCCCGGCCAGGATCGCGGCCTTGGCGGCGGCGTCGAAGCCCTCGACGTCGGCGGTGGGGTCGGCTTCGGCGTAGCCGAGGGTCTGGGCCTCTTCCAGGGCGTCGGTGAAGGACGCGCCCGTGGAGTCCATCTTGTCGAGGATGTAGTTGGTGGTGCCGTTCACGATGCCGAGCACGCGCTTGACGTGGTCTCCGGCCAGCGACTCGCGCAGGGGACGCAGCAGCGGGATGGCGCCCGCGACGCTGGCCTCGAAGTAGAGGTCGCCGTTGCCGGCGCGGGCGGCCTCGTGCAGCGTCGCGCCGTCTTCGGCCAGGAGCGCCTTGTTGGCGGTGACGACGGACTTTCCCTTGCCGAGGGCGGCCACGATCAGCGACCGGGCGGGTTCGATGCCGCCGATGACCTCGATCACGATGTCGACGTCGTCGCGGGTGACGAGCGACTCGGCGTCGGTGGTGAACAGCGCGGGATCGACCTCGACGTCGCGCTTGCGGCCCAGGCGGCGGACGGCGACGCCCGCCAGTTCCAGCGGCGCCCCGATGCGGGCCGCCAGGTCGCCGGCCTGCTCGTGCATGAGCCTGATGACCTGCGAGCCCACCACGCCACAGCCCAGCAGGGCCACTTTCAGCGGTTTCACAGCTGCCCCCTCAACAGGTCGTCCTCGCTCTCGCCTTGCACGATCACCCGGGCCTTGCCGCCCGAGACGGCGACCACCGCGGGCTTGGGCAGGTAGTTGTAGTTGCTGGCCAGCGACCGGCAGTAGGCGCCGGTCGCGGCGATCGCGATCAGGTCGCCGGGCGCGAGGTCGGCGGGCAGGAAGCAGTCGCGGACGATGATGTCGCCGCTCTCGCAGTGCTTGCCGACGATCCGGCTGAGCATCGGCTCGGCGGTGCTCTCGCGGCTGGCGAGCACGGCGGTGTACTCGGCGCCGTACAGGGCGGTGCGCACGTTGTCGCTCATCCCGCCGTCGACGCTGACGTACGTGCGCAGCCCCTCGACGTCCTTGACGGTGCCGACCTCGTAGAGCGTGATGCCGCCCGGCCCGATGATGGCGCGGCCCGGCTCCACGGTCAGCCGTGGCACCGGCAGCCCCGCGTCGCGGCAGAGCCTGGTGACGATCTCGCGCAGGCTGTCGGCGAGCTCCTTGAGGTCGGGGGCCTGGTCACTCTCGACGTACGCGATGCCGTACCCGCCGCCGAGGTCCAGTTCGGGCAGGACGACGCCGTGCTCGTCCTTGATCTGCACGAGCAGCGTGGCCAGGCGGCGCGCGGCCACCTCGAAGCCGGCGGTGTCGATGATCTGCGAGCCGATGTGCGAGTGCAGGCCGACGAGTTCCAGCTGCGGGAGCGCCAGGACACGGCGGACGGCCTCGGCCGCGGCGCCGGTGTTCAACGACAGGCCGAACTTCTGGTCGTCGTGGGCGGTGGCGATGAACTCGTGCGTGTGCGCCTCGACGCCGGTGGTCACCCTGATCATGACCTTGGGACGCTTGCCGTGCTGCTCGGCCAGGTAACCGAGCCTGGCGATCTCCTCGTAGGAGTCGACCACGATGTGCCCGACCCCGGCTTCCAGCGCCCTGGTGAGCTCGGCCACGGACTTGTTGTTGCCGTGCATGGTGATGCGCTCGGGCGGGAACCCGACGCTGAGCGCCACGGCCAGCTCGCCGCCGCTGGCGACGTCGAGGCCGAGCCCCTCCTCCGCAAGCCAGCGGACGACCTCCTTGCACAGGAACGCCTTGCCGGCGTAGTGCACCTCGGAGCCCGCGAAGGCGGCGGCGTAGTCGCGCATGCGGGAGTGGACGTCCTGCTCGTCGAGGACGTACAGCGGGGTGCCGTGCTCGCGGGCGAGGTCGCGGACGTCCATCTGGCCGATCGTGAGCGCGCCGTCGGCCCGGCCCGACGTTCGGGGCCAGATCGCGGGGTTGATCCGGTTGAGGTCGTCGGGCGCCAGCGGGGGGCGCTCGTGGGGCAGCATCTCGGCGTGCCTGTCCCCGGCGGGATGGACGAATCGACTCACCCGAACGAGGCTATCGGAACCGCCGCTCCTCTCGGACCGCTGCCCACGTATCGAGACACCGTTCAGCCCAGAAGTGGGATATTTTTACGATTTTTCGTCGTTTGGCCGGATATTTTGCGACCTATCACAGCCGTTCCGGCCCCGGCAGCACCCCGCGCACCGCGGCGGCCAGCCGCACCCGCGCGGCGTGTACCGGCGCGGGCGCTTCGTCCCCCTTCGGGACGGCGGGCGCCAGCTCGTGCGCGTCGTGGTAGGCCAGGGCCAGCCGCACCAGGTAGGGCTCCCATCCGGGGTCGCGGCTCACCAGCCGCCCCGGGATCTCGGCCAGCACCCGCAGCACGGCCCGGTCGCGGACGTCGTCCAGCACCTCGGGCCGGAACCCCGCGGCAGGCACCCCAAGGTCGCGGGCCCATCTGAGCACGGCGGCGGCCCGCGCGTGCCCGTAACGCACCACGAACCCGGGGTTGTCCCAGGTACGCGGCAGATCGGGCCAGACGTCCGGCAGATCCAGCGCAGGCGTCTCGTCGAGCAGCGCCCCCGGCACGTCCACGACGATCCGCAGGAAGCCGTTGCGCAGCACCTCGCACCCCCGAATCCGGGCGGCCAGGACCTCGGGCGGGATCCCGCGGCGCAGCGCGGCGGCCGAGACGTAGACGGCCTCCCGCTCCCAGGTCCCCTCGGGCACCGGCGGCTCCCCCAGCACCTCGGCGAGCTGCCCGGGTGTCACGCGAGCCTCAGATGAGCGCGTGCGGCTCGGCGGAGCCGTACTCGACGAGCTGGGCGGCGCCCAGCAGCCACCGGTCCTCGTCACGCACCCGGACGTAGCCGAACCGGTCGGCGGAGAAGACCTTGACCCCGTCGGCGCGGCACTGCCGCATCATGACCTCGTCCCAGCCCTCCGTGAGATCGGCGAAGCCCAGCTCGCGCAGGGTGTTACGGCGGGCGAGCAGGGTGGCGCCGATGATCTCGGGCAGGTACGAGTACTCGGCGTCGGGCTGCTTGAGCAGCGTCGCCTGCGGCTTGCGCAGGTGCGCGTAGAAGGCGGCCTTGCCGACGATGTCGGCGGTGCTGAACAGGAAGGCCCGGCGCAGGTCCGACAGGTAGTGGGTGCCGTAGACGTCGCGCGGGTCCATCACCGCCACCAGGTCGGACTCGCACAGGTCGAGCCCGCGGCCGAGCATCGCGCCGGTGGAGCGGGCGGCGTGGAGGTGGCGGAAGACGACGTCGACGTCCGGCAGGACGTCGCGCGCCCGCTGCTCGGCGGCGGGAGGGCCGAAGAGCACCAGCTGCGAGACCCCCGACTGCCGCGCGACCTGGGCCAGGGCGTGTTCGAGCAGCGACGGATCGGTGACGGGCAGCAGCACGGAGACGTTCAGCGTGGCGCGGGCGCTCGGCAGGCCGACGGCGTCGAGCAGCTGGTCGATCCGCTCGGTCATGGTGCCGCCCAGGTAGGCGCGGCGCATCGCGACGTGCGCCCTGCGCGGGTCGGGCTCGGCGCCGATCGACGTGCCGCAGGCGGCGATCTCGGCGAGCCGCCACTGCGGCGTGCCGGGCGGCACCTCGACGGCGGCGGGCCACCGGTAGGACGTCAGCACGTCCGGATAGCTCAGGTGGTCGGGCAGGAGCTGCTCCAGCGTGAGCACCCGATCGACCCGCCCGCCCGACAGCGGCATCGGGTTGTGCACACGCGGCTGCACGCCGAACTGCAGGCGCGGCCAGCCCACGGTCAGGTCGGTGGTGAAGCGGTGCTCGAACAGCTCGGCGGCGGCCGCGTAGTCGGCCACGTCGCCCCTCGTGTGCCAGAACACGGTGCGGATGCCGCGCTCGGCGCACCAGGCCAGCAGCGCCCTGAGGCCCTCGCCCGGCTCGCCGACCAGCTCCTCCGCCCACGGCCCCTGCGTGACGGACTCGACCACGAGCAGGTGCGGCACCTCCAGCGGCAGCACCCTGGCGAAGTCGCGCGGCGTGAAGCCGGTGCTCTGCCGCCACTCGTAGCGCAGCAGCGCCTCGACGTGCGGGTCGGCGATGACGGCGGCGGTCAGGTGCGGACGGGTGTTCGGGCCGGTCGGCACCCGGAACGGCTTGAGCTTGAACGAGGCCCCTTCCAGGACCCTGGTGGAGGTGGTGGCCTGGAAGGCGGCGCCGGGCCTGTCGGCCTTCTGGCCGGCGGCGACGGGCTTGCGCTTGGGCGCGATGGGCCGCTTGACCGGCTTGGCCGCGCCCTTCAGCCCCCTGGCCAGGCGGACCGGGTTGCTCTTGCCGCTCTTGATGGCGTCGCCGAGGCGGTTCCAGCGGGCGACCTTGATCGAGGAGAGCTTCCAGTTGGCCACCTCGGCCTGGTAGCGCTGCTCGGCCAGCTCCTTGCGGAGCTTCTCGGCGGCGGCGCGCTCATCCTCCAGCTGCTCCTCAGCCGCGCTGAGCCGCTCGGCCAGCATTCGGGCCTCTTCCGCGCTCTGGTCGGCGGCGGCCAGCTTCGCCTGGGCGGCGTCGAGCAGCCTGGCCAGCTCGGCGGCGTGCTCCGCCTGGGCGATCGCCTCACGCAGTGCCCTGCGCGTGCTTTCCAGCTCGGTTGACAACTGGACCTCCGCTCTCTCAGCCCGGCAAAGGATACTCTTTTGCGGGAAGCGTCTCGAAGGGATGAGATCCGGTGCAGTTCAATGTGCGGCCCTATGTCTGCGGCGCTCTCGGCCGGATCGACCCCGTCATGCTCGGCAAGCTGGCGGGCGCGGGCCCGAGGGTGCGTCCCGCGTTGCAGAGCGCCGAGGCGGCTCTCTTCAGCACGGCTCCCCTGCCGCCGTACCACCGGGGCGAGGGCGCGTTCGCGTTCTCCTGGGGCGAGCGCCGCCCGTCGGGCCCCAGCGAGTGGACCGGCGACTGGATGGCGGTCGCCGAGACGTACGAGACTCCCGGGCTGATCGGCGACGGCAGGCGGGTCACGCTGCACGCGGGCGCGCTCGGCCTGGTCGACGTCTACTACGTGCGGCTGGGCGAGGCGGTCTACTTCTCCTCGCTGATCAAGCCGCTGCTGTCGCTGGTGCCGGTCGAGCTCGACTGGTCGGCCTGGGCGTCCATCCTCCAGGTGACCTTCCCGCTCGGCGACGCCACGCCGTACCAGCAGGTCAAGCGGCTGCCCGGGTCGAGCGCGCTGGTCTTCGAGGAGGGCCTGTCGACCGAGCGCAGGCTGCCGCGCTGGCTGCGCAGTGAGCCGTACGAGGCGTGGACCAGCGCGCACGAGATCCTGGAGATCCTGCACGAGGTCTACAAGGACTACGACGGGCGCAGGCTGCTGGTGCCGGTCAGCGGCGGGTACGACTCGCGGCTGCTGGCCAGCGTGGCCATGGCCCGCGGCGCGGACGTGGAGTCCTGGACGACCAGCCCCGACGACGGCACCGACACCGACATCGCGTTCGCCAGGGCGATCACCCGCGAGCTGGGCATCCCGCACCGCGTCATCACCCAGGACCCCGCCGACTACCCGGCCGACGCCCGGGAGGTGGCCCGCAGACTGGAGTACCTGACGCCGCACCACGCCTGGTACGCGCCGTTCGCCAAGGAGGTGCACGGGGCCGGGCGAGTCCTGGTCGACGGGCTGGCGGGCGGGCCGCTGCTGAAGAACTTCATGGTCAGCGGGGCCGCACTGGAGGCCACCTCGCAGGCCGAGCGGTCGGCCGCGATCCTGAACTCGCTGTCGCTGGGCACGCCGTCGCAGCCGTTCCTGTCGCCGAAGGCCCTGGTGTGGATCGAGGAGGCGGTCAGGGAGCAGTTCACCGCCGCGACCTCGATGCTGCACGGCCACCGGGCCGAGCTGCCGCTGTCGGTCCTGCACACCCGCACCGTGCGCGGCATCGCCCGCTCCGCGGTCAACCTGGTGGGCCCGGAGGCGTCGTTCGCGGCGCCGTTCATCCATCCGGAGTTCTTCGACGCGGCCCTGTCGGTGGGCGTGGCCCGCAAGGACAAGGGGCGCTTCTACCGCGAGGTGCTGCACGCGGCCAACCCTCGGGTGGCGGCGCTGCCGTCCACGAACGTGGTGAAGCAGCCGCTCCAGCGGGTGCCGCTGCGCTCCACGGCCGCTCCGGCGCGTCAATACTCGCACCAGATGCTGGAGACGCTCGCCTCGCGGGTTCCCGGGCTGCTGTCAGACGAGTTGCGCGAAGTGATCGCCGGCGGGCCCGACGCGTTGACGCGGTTCAACGGGTGGAACGACCGGTTCTGGGTGCGCGGGCTGGTGCTGTTCGGACTCTGGTTGAATGACATGGAAAACGACCTGGTAGACGTGACGTCGCCGTTCTAGGTGAACCGTGGGTAACAGGACGATTACACGGCGATCTCGTGGGTATTAAAGGTCCCACAGCAATAGCGGGTTCCGGAAAGCCAACGGGCTGGTAGTGTCGGCCCGTAAGCGCCGCACAAGCGGGCACCGGGTCACAAATCCGGTCCGTCAAGGGCATGGGGTTCGCAGGGATGACGACTCCAGGCGGCGCGGTCACCAGATAAACGCCGGGGTAACCGGTGACTTCGTCCTGCCCACATCTCTTCCTGTGAGCGACATATGATCAACACATCCCCAACACCGGAGCCGATCTCGGAGACCTTCGTCTCCGAGGATCCCTCCTGGTACAAGCGGGCGGTGTTCTACGAGGTACTCGTCCGGGGGTTCAAGGACTCCAACGGCGACGGCACCGGCGACCTGCGCGGTCTCATCGAGAAGCTCGGGTACCTGGAGTGGCTCGGTGTCGACTGCCTGTGGCTGCTCCCGCTGTACGAGTCGCCGCTGCGCGACGGCGGCTACGACATCTCCGACTACATGAAGATCCTGCCTGACTTCGGGGATCTTGGGGATTTTGTTCAGCTGATAGAGAAGGCTCACGAGCGCGGCCTGCGGATCATCACTGACCTGGTGATGAACCACACGAGCGACCGTCATCCCTGGTTCCAGGCGTCCCGTCACGACCCCGAGGGGCCGTACGGCGACTTCTACGTGTGGGCCGACGAGCCGACCGGGTTCCCCGACGCGCCGATCATCTTCATCGGCGCCGAGGAGTCCAACTGGACCTACGACCCGGTGCGCAAGCAGTACTACTGGCACCGTTTCTTCCACCACCAGCCGGACCTGAACTATGACAACCCGGCCGTGCAGGAAGCCATGCTGGAGGTGCTGCGCTTCTGGCTGGACCTGGGCATCGACGGCTTCCGCCTCGACGCGGTGCCGTACCTGTTCGAGCGCGAGGGCACCGCGTGCTCGGGCCTGCCGGAGACGCACGCGTACCTGAAGAAGATCCGCGCCGAGGTCGACCGCCTCTACCCCGACCGGGTGCTGCTCGCCGAGGCGAACGGCTGGCCCGAGGACGTCGTCGAGTACTTCGGCGACCCCACGGTCGGCGGTGACGAATGCCACATGGCCTTCCACTTCCCGCTGATGCCGCGCATCTACATGGCGGTCAAGAAGGAGACCCGCGAGCCGATCTCCGAGATCATGTCGCGCACTCCCAAACTGCCCGAGACGGCCCAGTGGGGCATCTTCCTCCGCAACCACGACGAGCTCACGCTCGAGACGGTGACGGAGGAGGAGCGCGACTACATGCACAATGAGTACGCCAAGGATCCGCGCATGCGCGCCTACCTGGGCATCCGCCGCAGGCTCGCGCCGCTGCTCGACAACGACCGGGACCGGATCGAGCTGTTCACAGCCCTCCTGCTGAGCCTGCCGGGTTCGCCGATCATGTACTACGGCGACGAGATCGGCATGGGCGACAACATCTGGCTTGAAGACCGCGACTCCGTCCGCACGCCGATGCAGTGGAGCCCCGACCGCAACGCCGGCTTCTCCGCCGCCGACCCCGGACGGCTCTACCTGCCCGCGGTCATGGACCCGATCTACGGCTACCAGGCGATCAACGTGGAGGCGCAGCAGAAGAACGAGGGCTCGCTGCTCCACTTCACCCGCCGCATGCTGGAGATCCGCCGCCACCACCCGGTCTTCGGCGTCGGCGCGTACACCGAAATGTGGTCGTCGAACCCGTCCGTGCTCACGTTCGTGCGCGAGGACCGCGACGACATCATGCTGTGCGTGAACAACCTGTCGAAGTACCCGCAGCCGGTCGAGCTGGACCTGCGGCGCTTCGAGGGGATGACGCCCGTCGAGGCGCGCGGCGGGGTGCACTTCCCGCAGATCGGCGAACTGCCGTACCTGCTGACGCTGCCGGGCCACGGCTTCTACTGGTTCGCGCTCAAGTCTTAGCTAGCGCGAGGCGACGGGTACCTGGGCACGGGCCGCGCGGCGGGCCGGGATGAGCGCCACCGCGAGGGCCGTGCCCACGGCGATCAGCACCGCGACCACGAGGGTCAGCACCGAGGGCGGGCGGCCGATGCCCGCCCCCACCCCGCTCGTGTGCCCCTGCAGGTCGATCAGCCCGGTCACGACCGAGGCCCCGGCGGCCGTGCCCGCCACGACGCCGAGCACGACGAGCAGCCCGGTGCCCGTCACGAGCGTGGCCATGACCTGCCGGGGGGTCAGCCCCATCGCCTTCAGCACGGCCAGGTCGAAGGCGTGGTCACGCAGCCCGAGCGCGCTGGCGGTGAGCAGGTTCGCCAGGCCGATCAGCGTCAGCACGGCGATCAGCGCCACGATCACCACCCGGATGATCGACAGCCGGTCGGCGGGGTTGACCGCCCGCTGCACGTCCAGGCTCTCCCCGGACGCGGCCAGCAGCCTCGCGCGCACCTCGGCCGGGTCCGCGCCGGGCCGCAGCGCCAGCGCGTAGAACTCGGGCGGCACGGAGTCCTTGGCCGCCAGGCTGTCGAGCCCGACCGAGAGCACCTCGCCGTCGGAGTCGGGCTCCACGGTGCGGCCCACCACCCGGACGATCAGCGGCGTGCCGCCGACGGTCAGCCGCACCCGGTCGCCGATCTTCACGCCCAGCAGGTCGAGCAGCCCCTGGCCGGCGACGGCCTCGCCCTGATCGCCGTACGCGCGCCCCTCGACCACCGGGTACGGGTACGGCTCCGTCGAGCTGCCGATGGCCCGCACCCTGACCGAGCGCGCCTCTCCCGGCGCCAGCGCGTTCACCTCGGTGCCCGGATAGACGGTGCGGACGTCCTTGTCGCGTTCCGCGATGCTCTGGGCCTCGGCCGGCTCCAGCTTGCCCGGCCTGACGTACAGGCCTGCGTGCTGGCCCACCTGCTCGGGGTGGCTGAGGAAGTTGTCGAGCGTGGCCCACACGCCGAGCCCGATCGTGATCATCATCATCGGGACGGCCAGGCCGAACGCGGTGAGGAACGCGGGTACCCGCCGGGTGAAGGCGTCTCGGGTGCCGAGGATGAGCGCGGGCGGCAGCCGCACCAGCAGGGCCAGCCTGGCCAGCCGCGACAGGTGGCCGCGCGGCGGGGCGGCGGGGACGTCCGGGATGGGCGGGGTGCGCCCGCCGCGCCACGCGGGCAGCCCCACGGCGGCGAGCACCACCAGCGCCGTGCCCGCGACGAGGGCGAGCACGGGCATCGGCGCGACCGAGGTGGCGCCGAGCACGGCCACCGTCGCGCCCCACCCGGCCAGCGTGCCGACCCCGATGCCGAGCAGGCCCAGGGCGCCGTGCTCGACCAGCAGCAGCAGTGCCACCTGCCCCCTGGTGAAGCCCATGGCCTTGAGCGTGGCCAGGTCGCGCAACTGGCCGAGCACCCGGCCGCCGGCCGCGTTGGCCAGCGCGAGCGCCGCGGCCACCAGGCCGACCACGCCGAACAGTGCCAGCAGGGTGCCGAGCAGCCGGTTGTCGAGCTCCATCGCGGCCCGCACCTCGCGCCAGGTGTAGACCCGCTGGAGCTGGTCCTCCAGCATGACGACCACCCGCTGCGAGACGACCTGGGTCGCGTCGGGGTCGGCCAGGCGCAGCCCCGTCACCCATTCGCTGCGGCCGAGCATGGGCTCGACCTGGTCCAGTGTGGTGGGCAGCACCCAGGCCAGGCCGGGAGTCCACTCCGGGTAGAAGCCCTGTTCCGCGGAGTCGGCGATGCCGCGCACGTACAGCGTGTGGCGCTCGCCGCTGAGCGCGATGACCGTGAAGGGCGCGCCGGGCTTGAGCCGCAGCGCGCGGGCGAAGGAGCGCTCGACGACCACGCCGTCGGGCTGTGCCCCGTCCAGCCACTGGCCCTCGACCACCACCGGGTGCGCCACCTGCGGCTGCGTGACCGGCATGGCGCGCAGCGCGGCGGGGTCCTTCTTGCCGTCCTGCACCACGGTGACGGGCGCCGACCGGTAGGGGCCGGCCGTCTGGGTGACGCCGTCGATGTCGTGGAAGCGGGTCTGCGGGCTGTCGCGGGTGTAGAGCCAGACGTGCGCGCCGTCGGTCTGGGCGAACAGGCTGCGCCACGGGTTGGTGCCGTCCTCCAGCAGGGTGACGGCGGCGATCAGGGCGGCCACGATCCCGGCCACGACCAGCACGGTCAGCGCGGCCTGGCCCTTCCTGGCGCGCAGGTCGGCCCTGATCCACCGGCTGCCGGCCCGTGCTGTGCTCATGGGGTGCTCGTGCGGTGCTTCATCGGAGGTCGATCACCTGTCCGGCGGTGCCGGTGCGCCTGCGGGCGATCCGGCCGTCGTCGACGATCTCGCCGTCGAACAGCGAGACCAGGCGGTCGGCGAGGCCGGCCACGCGGGCGTCGTGGGTGACCATGATGATCGTCTGGCCTTCCTTGTGCACCTCGCCGAGCAGCCGCAGCACGTCGCGGGTGTTGCGGCTGTCGAGGTTGCCCGTCGGCTCGTCGGCGAGCAGCACGCTCGGCTGGTTGGCCAGGGCCCTGGCCAGCGCGACGCGCTGCTGCTCCCCGCCGGACAGCTGGGCGGGCGCGGCGTCGGCGCGCTCGGTGAGGTTGAGCGCGCCGAGCAGGTGCTCCCTGCGCTCGCGGGCGTCCTTCGGGGACGCGCCGGCCAGCAGCGCGGGCAGCTCCACGTTGTCGGCGACGGTCATGTTGGCGACCAGGTTGAAGAACTGGAAGACGAACCCGATCTTCTTGCGCCGCAGCAACGCCCAGGCGCTCTCGGAGAGCGTGTCGACGCGCTTGCCGTCGAGCCAGATCTCGCCGCTGGTGCGGGCGTCGAGCCCGCCGAGCATGTGCACGAGCGTGGACTTGCCCGACCCGGACGGCCCCATGACCGCCACGAACTCGCCCGGCTCGACCTGGAGGTCCACGCCGCGCACGGCGGGGACGGGCACCGCGCCACCCGAGTAGATCTTCACCAGGTTGACCGTCTTGATCACGGGGCTCGTCACGCGAGGTCCTCCTGACAGCGCTCCAGCCAGTCGAGGTCCGCCTGCAGGTGCAGCATGGCGCCCTCGATGAGGAGGGTGGCCACCCGGTTGTCGGGGTCGGTGCGGGCGAGCAGGTCGTTGAGGTCGCCCATGAGCGAGAGGTAGTGCCGCCGCTGCCGGTTGATGAGGGCCATGCGGTCGGCGATGCCGGTGAGGGGGGCCAGGACGAGCTTCATGAAGAACTCGTCGCGCACGCGCGGGCCCTCCGTGGGCTCGTCGACCCAGATCGTGAGCAGCTCGCGGCCTTTGGCGGTGAGGTAGTAGACCTTCTTGTTCGGACGGTTGCTCTGCTCCACGTCGACGGCCCGGACCAGGCCGTCCTTCTCGAGCCTGCCGAGCGTCACATAGATCTGGCCGATGTTGGGAGACGGGTAGGCGCTGCCGAAGGTCTGTTCGAGCGCCTGTTTGAGCTCGTAGCCGTGGGCGGGCTCCTTGGCCAGGAGCGCCAGCAGGTGAAGCCGCACGCCTCACCTCCCCGCTGTGTTACGTAGGCGTTACGTGGCAATCCGTTGACCTCCAGATTACCTCTGTGCATAACATGAATGCATCTACCTAACACGTATGTAACCCATCCTCGCCATGGAGGTAACAGGGTGAGACGCTCGCTTCCACTCGTGCTGGCCGTCCTCCTGGTGGCCGGATGCGGGACGGCGAGCGACGAGCACGGCGGCGAGACCGGGACCACGGGCACCGGCCCGATCACCTTCGCCACCGGACGCGACACCACGGCGTACCTGCAGCCCTTGCTGGACCGCTGGAACCAGGCCCACCCGGCCGAGAAGGTGACGCTCCTCGAACTGCCCGAGGCCGCCGACGAGCAGCGCGCGCAGATGGCGGCCAACCTCCAGGCCCAGAGCACCCGGTACGACGTACTGGGGCTCGACGTCGTATGGACCGCCGAGTTCGCGGAGAACGGCTGGATCATCCCCCTGGAACGCGGGCTCTTCCCGCTCGACAGGTTCCTGCCGCCCGTCGTGGAGACGGCGGTCTACAAGGACAAGCTCTGGGCGGTGCCGTACACCAGCAACGCCGGCCTGCTCTACTACCGGACCGATCTGATCAAGAAGCCACCCCGCACCTGGGCGGAACTTCGCGAAAAAGCGCTAGAAGTAACCAAAAAGCACGATATTGGAGGTTATGCCGGGCAGTTCCTCGCGTACGAGGGGCTGACCGTCAACTTCTCCGAGGCCGTCCAGTCAGCCGGCGGGCAGATCGTCAGCCCCGACGGCACCAAGGTGACCCTCGACCTCGCCAAGGCCAGAACCGCCCTGAACTTCCTCACCCAGGGCCTGCGCGAGGGCTGGATCCCCAAGGAGTCGCTGACCTACAAGGAGGAGGAGTCCCGCCTGGCCTTCCAGGAGGGCCGCCTCGCCTTCGCCCGTAACTGGCCGCACGCGTACGGCCCCGCCAAGGCCAAGCTCGGCGACAGGTTCGCGGTCACCAGGCTCCCCGGCCTGGACGGCCCCGGGTCCAGCTCGCTCGGCGGCGTCAACCTGGCCATCAGCGCCTACTCCAGGCACCAGCACACCGCACAGGACTTCATCCGCTACTTCACCGGCCTCGACAACGAGCGCCGGGTGCTCACAGAGGGCTCGTTCCCGCCCGTGTGGACCGAGCTCTACGACGACCCCGAGCTGATCAGGCGCTTCCCCTACCTGCCGGCGCTCAAGGAGAGCATCCTCACCGCCAAAGCCCGGCCGGTGAGCGCCAACTACAACCAGCTCAGCCTGGTGATCGCCAGTTCGGTCGCCAAGGGGCTCAGCCCGCCCTTCGCCGAGTCCGCCGACGACGTCGCGGCCTCCATGAAGTCAGAACTCGAAGAGATCATCAGAACCCAGTGAGGCAAGCCATGCGAAATGCCAGAGCAGCAGCGATCCTGGCCGGGCTCGCGGTTGCGGCCGCGGCCTGCGGCAACGCGCCGACCACGACGGAGCCGAGCGCGTCCGGCTCGGCGTCGGCACCGGCCGCCGCCGACAAGCCGCTCCAGGGCGTCAAGCTCGAGGTCGCCGCCAAGTGGACGGGCCAGGAGCAGAAGAGCTTCGAGCAGGTGCTCAAGGCCTTCTCCGACAAGACCGGCGCGCAGGTCACCTACGCCTCCACCGGCGAGGACACCGGCGCCTACCTCGGCCCGCGCATCCAGGGCGGCAGCCCGCCCGACGTGGCCATCCTGCCGCAGCCGGGCCTGGTGCAGCAGTACGCCAAGCAGAACGCGCTCAAGCCGCTGACCGACGCCGTCACCAAGGAGATCGACGCCAACTACACGCCGTACTGGAAGGAGCTCGGCTCCGCCGACGGCAAGGTGTACGGCGTGCTGGTCAAGGCCGCGCACAAGTCGCTGGTCTGGTACCGCTCGTCGGCGTTCGACGAGGCCGCGGTGCAGCCGCCCACGAACTGGGACGAGCTGATCAAGGCCGCGCAGACCATCGCCGACTCCGGCACCGCGCCCTTCTCGTTCTGCGGCGCGTCCGGCTGGACCCTGACCGACCTGTTCGAGAACGTCTACCTGTCCACGGCGGGCCCGGAGAACTACGACAAGCTGTCCAAGCACGAGATCCCGTGGACGGACCCGTCGGTGGCCACCGCGCTGCAGAAGATCCAGCAGATCGTCGGCAAGAAGGAGTTCGTGCTCGAGGGCAACTCGGGCGCGCTGCAGACCGACTTCCCCACCTGCGTGACCAAGGTCTTCAGCACGAAGAAGGCCGCCATGGTGATCGAGGCCGACTTCGTGGCCACGGAGGCCACCCAGTCCGGCGCGAAGGTGGGCGAAGAGGCCAAGATGATCCCGTTCCCGAAGGCGGGCGACACCGCGCCGGTCATCCTCGGCGGCGACGTCGGGGTCGCGATGAAGGACTCCCCCGGCGCCATGGCCCTGCTGCAGTTCCTCGCCTCCGCCGAGGGCGGCGCGATCTGGGCGAAGCTGCCCGGCTACCTCTCCCCCAACAAGAACGTCTCCCCCGACAACTACCCGGACCCGCTGACCAAGCAGCTCGGCCAGACCATCATCTCGGCCGGTGACTCCGTCCGGTACGACATGTCCGACCTCGCGCCCAGCGCCTTCGGCGGCACCGACGGCAAGGGTGAGTGGAAGGTGCTGCAGGACTTCCTGCGCAACCCCAGTGACATCAAGGGCACCCAGAGCAAGCTCGAGGACGAGGCCAAGAAGGCCTGGAAGTAAGAGGTAAGGCCGTGACCGAACGGTTGGACGGCCCGCAGGACCCGCCTTCGGGCGGGTCCCCCACCGGACCGGCTGAAACCCCCCGCACTCGACGACGCCTCGGCCCCTCCCCGGCGGTCGCCATCGCCTTCCTCCTCCCGGCCGCTCTGCTGCTGGGCATCTGGGTGGTCTATCCGATCGTCTACTCCGTCTTCCGCAGCCTGTTCGACGCGTCGGGCAGCGGATTCGTCGGGCTGGGCAACTACACCACGATCTTCACCGACCGCGGCATGCTGACCACGATCCGCAACAACCTCATCTGGGTGGTCGTCGCGCCGATCCTGGTCACCACGCTGGGCCTGATCTTCGCGGTGCTGACCGAGCGCATCAGGTGGTCGACCGCGTTCAAGCTGATCGTGTTCATGCCGATGGCGGTCTCGCTGATGGCCGCCGGTGTGATCTTCCGTCTCGTCTACGACGAGGACCCCGGCAAGGGCGTGGCCAACGCCGTCCTGACCACCGTGCACGACACGTTCTCCTCGTCCCAGGGCTACCCGGAGGCGCGCCCGCGCGAGGGCGACCAGTCGTCGGTCGTTGCCGACAAGGGCGCCGTCGTCACCAAGCAGCCCGCCCAGGCGGGCCAGCCGGTGCTGATCCCCATCGTCGGGATCAAGCAGGAGATCATGCCGGGC
The DNA here is from genome assembly GCF_040614375.1 of Nonomuraea sp. NPDC005983. Taxonomy (NCBI): domain Bacteria; kingdom Bacillati; phylum Actinomycetota; class Actinomycetes; order Streptosporangiales; family Streptosporangiaceae; genus Nonomuraea; species Nonomuraea sp. NPDC005983. Next base: position 71,630 of record NZ_JBEXUP010000003.1, on the reverse strand, counting down.
AACGCGCAACCCGCCAAGTCCCCGCCGGGCGGCGGCGGGCTGTCGGGGACGGTCTGGTTCGACTTCACGCCGGGAGGCGGCGGCAAGAACGGCGCCGTCGACCCCAAGGAGAAGGGCCTGCCGGGGATGACCGTGGAAGCGGTCAAGGACGGCCAGGTCGCCGGCACCGCCACCACCGCCGACGACGGCTCGTTCCGCTTCGAGGGACTGCCCGCGGGCTCCTACGTGGTACGGCTCCCGCAGTCGAACTTCGAGGCGTCCTACCGCGGCCTGACCTGGCTCGGCCCGACCCTCATCACTCCGGCGATCATCGGCGCGTTCGTCTGGGTGTGGGCCGGATTCGCGATGGTGCTGATCGCGGCGGGCCTCGCGGCCATCCCGCGTGACGCGCTGGAGGCCGCCCGCATCGACGGCGCCACCGAGTGGCAGGTGTTCCGCCGGATCACCGTGCCGCTGCTGTCTCCGGTGCTGCTCGTCGTCTTCGTGACGATGATCATCAATACGCTGAAGGTGTTCGACCTGGTGTTCATCATCGCGCCGCCGTCCGTCCAGCCGCAGTCGAACGTGATCGCGCTGGAGATGTGGCGGGTGTCGTTCGGCGGCGGGAACAACCAGGGGCTGGGCAGCGCGCTCGCGATCTTCCTGCTCATCCTGGTCCTTCCCTTCATGATCATGAACATCCGCAGGTTCAGAAGGGAGAGCACATGACCACCGCAACGGCCGAGGCGCACATCGCCCGGCATACAGGGGCGCCGCGCAGGGGCGTGCTCGGCCGGATCGTCGACCGCCTCGGAGGCGGCGGCGTCCAGGTGGTGATGGTCCTGCTGGGCCTGTTCTGGCTGGTGCCGACGCTCGGCCTGCTGGTCGTCTCGCTGCGCTCGGTGAAGGTCAACAACGCCGAAGGCTGGTGGACGGTCTTCACCAAGCCGGCCGAGCTGACCATCAAGAACTACCGCGACCTGCTGGCCAGCGGCTTCACCGCGTCCTTCTGGAACACCGTGCTGATCACGGTGCCGACCACGATCCTGGTGATCGGCATCGCCGCGATGGCCGCCTACGCCTTCGCCTGGATGGAGTTCCCCGGCCGCGACCTGCTCTTCCTCATCGTCGTCGGGCTGCTGATCGTGCCGATCCAGATCGCGCTGATCCCCGTCGCCGTCTTCTACGGCGGCATCGGGATCTTCGGCTCGATCCCCGGCGTGGTCCTGTTCCACGTGGCGTTCGGACTGCCCTTCGCGATCTTCCTGCTCAGGAACTTCTTCATCGGCATCCCGGCCTCGCTGCTGGAGGCCGCCCGCATGGACGGCGCGCCCGAGTGGAAGATCTTCGCGTCGGTGGTGTTCCCGCTGGGCAAGCCGGCGATCGCGTCGCTCGGCATCTTCCAGTTCCTGTGGGTGTGGAACGACATGCTCATCGCGCTGGTCTTCGCCAACACCGAGAACCAGCCGATGACCAAGGCGCTGCAGTCTCAGATGCGGCAGTTCGGGTCCAACGTGGACATTCTCTCGTCGGGAGCCTTCCTGTCGCTGATCATCCCGCTGATCCTCTTCTTCGCCTTCCAGCGCTACTTCGTCCAGGGCATGATGGCCGGCTCGGTCAAGTAACCGCACTTGTGATCATTCTGGTACGGCCTGTACCCCGGTTTCGGGCACGGGCCGTACCAGACCTGGATAGGCTCAACGGCCATGGCCGGACGTCCACTACACGAAGTCGTTGAAGCCGGATGGGCCCGTGCGCTCGAGCCCGTCTCTGAGCGGATCTCCCACATGGGCGAGTTCCTGCGCAAGGAAATCGCCGAAGGCAGGCAGTACCTCCCCACGGGCGCGAACGTCCTGCGCGCGTTCAACCAGCCCTTCGACGAGGTGAAGGTGCTGATCGTGGGGCAGGACCCGTACCCCACTCCCGGCCACCCGGTCGGGCTGTCGTTCTCGGTCGCCGCCGACGTGCGGCCGCTGCCGGGCAGCCTGCTCAACATCTACAAGGAGATGGAGAGCGACCTCGGCCTCCCCCGCCCGTCCAACGGCGACCTGACCCCCTGGGCCGAGCAGGGAGTCCTGCTCCTCAACAGGGTGCTCACCGTCATGCCGGGCAAGCCCGCCTCGCACCGCGGCAAGGGCTGGGAAGAGGTCACCGAGCAGGCCATCCGCGCCCTCGTCGACCGCGGCAAGCCGCTGGTCGCCATCCTGTGGGGCCGCGACGCCCGCAACCTCGCCCCCATGCTCGGCAGCGTCCCGCGCATCGAGTCGGCCCACCCGTCGCCGCTATCGGCACGTAGCGGATTCTTCGGCTCCCAGCCCTTCAGCCAGGCAAATCAGCTCCTCGTCCAGCAAGGCGCAGCACCCGTGGAGTGGAAGCTCCCGTAGCATCTCCTCCCATGAGTGATAAACCAAGCTTCCTGCGCCTGACCGTCGAACTGACCGTCGAAGTGCTCGACGTCGACGCGCTGCAGGCAGCGGCGCTGGCCGAGATCCGGCACCCCGAGGCCGATCTGAGCGAAGAGGAGCGGGCCGAGCAGGCCGAACTCGTCTCCTCCGACGAGACCGGCGCGTCCGCGCTGCAGTGGCTGATCGAGCCCGACCACGTTCTCGCGCTCGTCGAGCACATCGACGAGATCGAGCCTCGTGAGGCCATGCTGGGCGTGGAACCGTCCGAGGGGCCCAGCGAGGAAGACGACGAAGAAGCGCACGTCCACTGACTTCGCCGCCGATGGCCACGGCGCCGCCGCGTGCCGTGGCCGTCGGCGCGCCCTCCGCTAAGCTCGGCTCCGGTCCAGCCGTCATCCCGCCAGGAGGCATCTCGTGATCGTCGCCTTCTCCATCACCCCGCTCGGCGTAGGCGAAGGCGTCTCCGAGCCCGTGGCGCGAGCCGTCAAGGTCGTCCGCGACAGCGGGCTCCCCAACCGGACCGACGCCATGTTCACCACCGTCGAGGGCGACTGGGACGAGGTCATGGGCGTCATCAAGCAGGCGGTGGACGCGGTGGCGGAGGTGGCTCCCCGGGTGAGCCTCGTCCTCAAGGCCGACCTCCGCCAGGGGGTCACGGACGGGATGACGAGCAAGCTCGAATCCCTGGAACGCCACCTCCCCTGACCGCCGAAAAGGCCCCCACCACCCGCCGCACGCGCCCAGGCGTGACGTCTGTCACCACCACGCGCCGTAGCGGGCCACCCGGCCCTTCCCCGCGCGACGCCTGCTGTGTGCGCCGATATCAGGCTTTGAACGAGGACAGGCGAGCGGTGGCGAGGGTCTGCTCCGCGCCGAACTCCTCGAAGGTGCTCCCGTGGCGGAAGCCGAGGCGGGCGGCGAGTTTCAGCGAGCGCTCGTTCGCGGTCTGGGTCACGACCAGGACCGGCTGGTCGGGCAGTTCGTCAGCGGCGGCGCGCAACGCGACCGTCGCGGCCTCGAACGCGAGCCCCGCGCCCCACGCACTGCGCCGCAGGACGTAGGACAGTTCCAGTTCCTCGCCATCCTCGGTGACGTGCCCGGGCCGCTCCGCGGACCGACGGTCGAGCATCAATGTTCCGAGGAGCCGGTCGGTCGCGCTGTCGGCGATGACGTAACTGCCGGGCTTGGAGGTCGCGTTGGCGGTGCCGACCGCATCGAGGTACTGCTCGACGTCACTCCGGGGCCGCGGACCGCCGAGGTACGCCCGGACCTCGGGATCGGTGAAGAGCTCGATGAGTCCTTCGCGGTCAGCACCGTGCGCTTTGCGCAGCAGGAGTCGATCCGAGAGAACTTCCGTGGCGGACAGCGTGGGCAACCGGGTCATGGGCCCCATCTTGGCTGTGAACACCCTGGCGCTCAACCGCGCGCTCCGCACCCGCGATCGCCGCCGCAGGTCGGCGAGGCCGGCCTCATCGCCGCCGAGTTCGACGACGCCGCCGACGGGCGTGGAACGCTACGCGTCACAGGGCGTGACGGAAGGGCGCCCCCAAAGGGTGGGCCTGAGTTGGCAGTCGATCGGTAATCGAGATATGTCTTGACCCGCCCGGAATACGCGACATATCGTGTCTCTCGACATCGACGCGATATTACGCGTTCCGGAGGTGGACATGGAGCACGAGCGAGTACCCGTCCTCATCGTCGGCGGCGGCTACGCGGGCCTGAGCGCCGCGGCGCTGCTCGCCTGGCGTGAGGTCCCGGTCCTGCTGGTCGAGAAGCATGCGAGCACCTCGATCCAGCCCAAAGCGTTCGGCGTGGGGCCCAGAGCCGTGGAGATGCTCCGGCCGGCCCAGGGCATCGAGCAGGCACTGAGCAAGATCTGGCAGGGCATCGGCGACGGCATGCGCATCGCCATCGCCTCAAGCCTCACCGACCCGAACCCGCACATGATCATGGAGGACGAGTCGGAGGCGTTCGCCTTCCTGGCCGACGCGACCCCCGCCGCGCAGATCGGCGCCCCGCAGGCCGAGGTCGAGCGGGTGCTCCGGGCCAAGGCCGAGGAGTTCGGGGCCGACCTGCGCTTCTCCACCGAGCTGGTCTCCCTGGAACAGGACGCCGATGGCGTGACGGCGGTGATCCGCTCGGACGGCGTCGACAGCACCGTCCGCGCCGACTACGTGGTGGCCGCCGACGGCTACAAGAGCCCGCTGCGGAACCGGCTGGGCATCCCGACGTCCGGCAAGGGCGAGCTGGGCCAGATGTGCTCGATCATGTTCGACGCCGACCTGACCGACCTGGTCCGCGAGCGCGAGGTGACGCTCTGGTACGTGCAGAACGAGGTCTTCACCGGCGTGATCGTCACCGGCACCGGCGTCGGCGCGCACGTGGTGGGAGTCAACTACTCCCCTGGCCAGAGCGCCGACGACTTCACCACCGAGCGCTGCGTCGAGCTGGTGCGGCTCGCGGTAGGCGTCCCCGACCTGGACGTGCGCATCCTCGACACGACCACCTTCGCCATGGCCCACGTCCTGGCCGACCGCTACCGGGAAGGCCGGGTGTTCCTCGCCGGGGACGCGGCGCACACCATGCCTCCGACCGGCGGCCAGGGCGGCAGCACCGCGCTCCAGGACGGCTGCGACCTCGCCTGGCGCCTCTGGCTGGTCACCACCGGCCAGGCTGGCCCGGACTTCCTCGACAGCTACGACGCCGAACGCCGCCCGATCGGCGCGCTCACCGCCGACGGCCAGCTGGCCAACCTCGGCGAGCGCATGCCCCCGGCCATGCGCACCGACTACCCGGAGCCGCTCAAGGACCCGATGGAGGTCATCCTCGGCTACCGCTACCACTCCTCCGCCATCCTCGCCGAGCCCGGCGACGACGGCGCCATCACCGAGGACCCCCGTGTGCCGACCGGCCGCCCCGGCAGCCGCGCCCCGCATTTCGTCCTCGACTGGGACGGCCAGCACATCTCCACCATCGACCTGTTCGGCTCCGGCTTCGTCCTGATGGCCAAGCAGCCCGCCGGGCAGCCGTGGATGGAGGCCGGGCGCGTGGTCAGGGACCGGCTCGGCATCCAGCTCACCCGCGTTCTCCTGGACGACGAGCTGAAGGACGTGGACGGCCGCTGGCATGACCGGTACGGCGTGAGCGGGGGCGGCGCCGTGCTGGTCAGGCCCGACGGCTACGTGGCCTGGCGCTCCTCGGGGCCGGACCCGGACCCGGCGTCCAGCCTGGAACGCGTCCTCAGGCAGATCCTCAGCCGCTGACGCCGTCCGACATGCCCGGCGCTCCCCGCCTCCAGCGCCGGGCGTCCGCTCAGAACAGCCGGAGCCGGCCGGTGCGCTGCACCCGCGCCTCACCGACCCGGAGCGCCACCACCGCGCCCAGCGGTCTTGGCCAGCGCCGTCTGCAGCAGGTCCTCGGCCGCGTGCTGGTCGTTGGTCAGGACGTAGGCGAGCCTGATCAAGCTGCCTGAGCGGGCGACGCCGAACGCGTTGGACCCGGTTCGGCTATGCGACGTGGAAGAGCGCGCCTTCGCCGCGTTCGGCGACCGCGAGGATGAACGTGCGGAACTCCTCGAAGTCGTCCTTGATGAAGTCGTGTTCGTCCGGCCCGCCGTACACGTCCTCGAACCGCACACTGCTCAGCCAGTCGGCCAGCTCGGCGATGAGGCCTGAATCGAGCTCCATGGCCTGGCTGCGGTCGTCGTCCTCGTCGTCGTCGAAAGCGTCGTCCTCGTCGTAGTCCCAGTTCAGGTCGAGGTAGTCCGCGCCCGTGAACACCTTGACGGGCGCGTCGCCGACCAGACTCTCCCACAGGTCGAGCGAGAAACCTTCGATGTGAAACGTGGTGCGCTGAACGCTGAGGCCCGAGTCGAGCGGGGTCTCGTCGCCCTCCGGAAGCTCGTTCAGCAGGCGCGCGGCGTACGACGGCTCCTGGCGCGCGCGGGCCATCTGCTGTTCGGTGACGCTTCGGAAGGTCGCGGTGACGCCCACAGGGTCGGCCTTTCGCGCAGTGGCACAACACAAGATCGACCTGGCGGATCGTACCAGGTGACAGCGGGGTTGCCCGGGACCCGCCAGATCCCCAAGCGCGTCCGGGAGGGCGGGCCTGCTGCGCGGCGCAGTTCGGCCAGGGACGATCAGCGCCGCCCAGACGGAGGAACTCCGCGATCAGGGCCGCGCGACCTTCGGAAGGGAGTCGTGTCGCGTTCGGCCGGCAGCGCCCGCCCAGGCCGGGGCTACGCCGCGAACAGGCGGCGCGGGCGGGTGGTGGAGGTCGGGGCGGCGGCTCCTGCTTGCTGGGTGGCGCAGAGCCAGTCGTTCACCGAGCCGTCGAAGCCCGAGGGCGGGCCGACCCTGAGGCAGGCAGGGCGGCCGATGCCGGGGGCCGGGCCGACCTTGAGGCGTCTGACGCCGCCCAGTTCCACCGGGTCGGTGTCGCATGGGGTGAGACGGACTCCGAACGCCTGGTAGACGCCTTCGATCTGCAGGTGATCGTCGATCACGCGGACCCCGGCCCGTGGGCGGGCGGAGACGAACGCGAGTTGGTCGGCGACCAGGCGTTGGGCGACCGTGCGCAGGAGGTTGGTCGCGCACAGGGTGTGGGCGCAGGCGGCGCCGTCGACGGTGATCTCGGGCAGGGCGAAGCGGCCCAGCCCCTTGGAGGTCACGCGCAGGCAGTCGCAGGCGGCGGCGTCGGCTGGGCCGGACTGCGGGCAGGCTACGTCGCCGTGCGCCTGGACATCCCAGCCCAGCCAGTCGTCCGCGAGCCTGAAGTCGGTCGGCTCGCCCGCGCGCCTGTCGCAGCTCAGCACGCTCGCGCCCGTCAGCGGGTCGATCACCAGGCCGCCGCACTCGCGCGCGAGGGCCCGCGCGGTGGCACGGGCGAGTTGCGCGCTGCCGGGCAGTTCGGACGGCGGCGCTGTGGATGAGACCAGCAGGTGCTGCCTGGTTCTGCGCAGCGCGCCGCGTTCGTCGTCGCTGAGGTCGAGCCCGGCCGGTTTCCAGGGGGAGCCGTGATGGGTGATGGTGAGCAGCGGGCTGCCCAGCGCGGCGGCCGCGGCCTGTCTGTACGGCCGACCGACACGCCATGGCAGGAACGACCCGAGGTCGAACGGCATGCGCTCGACGGCGACGACGAAGAGGGACGTCAGGAGCGCGGGCAACGGCAGGTTGATCTTCATAGGAGCCTCCAGGGCCTTCGGTGAGGCGCCCAGCATGAGCGACTGCGGAACCCTGGCAAGGAGCAGAACGCGGCTCTGTGGATAACTGCTGCTTCCGAGAAGATCCATGGGGCAGGCGGGCGATGGCGCCCGACTGGTGTTCGGGGGTGCCTACTGCGGCGGGGCGGGCCGGCAGCCGCGGCCGCCCGGGCGGGTCAGGTTGTCGGGTGGCAGATCACCATGGCCTGCCCGGGGAGTCGCAGGCCGTCCTGACCTGCTCGGACTGGTTCGTCCGAGGCCAGCAGCACGGCTCCGACGTGAATCGGCAGCGTCACCGACTCCTCGGAGAAGTTGACGACGACGCAGAGCGAGCCGCGCCACATGACCAGCCAGTTCCCAGCGGGGTCGGCGTCTATCCTGACCCGGTCGAGGCGGGGGTCGGACAGCTCCGGCAGCGCCTTGCGCAGCGCGATCAGGTCGCGGTACCAGCACAGCAGCGACCAGTGCTCCTCCTCCTTGAGCTCGTCCCAGTCGAGCTTGGACTGCTGGAAGGTCTCCTCGTCGGACGGGTCGGGCGCGTCCCAGACGTACCCGAACCCGTCGAACTCCCGCTGCCGCCGCCCCCCTTCGCCGTCGCGTAGTTCCTGCTCGACGTGGTCGGAGAAGAACAGGAACGGCGTGCGGGCCCCCCACTCCTCGCCCATGAACAGCATGGGCGTGAACGGCGAGGTGAGCAGCAGCCCGGCGCCGAGTTTGAGCGCCGGCATCGGCAGCCTGTCGCCCAGGGGCCGGTTGCCGATCTGGTCGTGGTTCTGCAGGAAGGCGACGAGCCGGTGGCCGGGCACCCCGGCGTACGACCGTCCGTGGGAGCGCTCGCGGAAGCTGGAGTAGCCGCCGTCGTGCAGCACTCCGGACGTCAGCACCTTGACCAGCGCCGACAGGTCGGCGAAGTCGCCGTAGTAGCCGTGTGCCTCGCCGCTGACGGCGGCGTGCAGCGCGTGGTGGACGTCGTCGTCCCACTGCGCGGTCATGCCCAGCCCGCCCGCGTCGAGCGAGCGCACCATGCGCGGGTCGTTCAGGTCGGACTCGGCGATCAGCGACAGCGGCCTGCCGACGGAGCAGGCCAGCGCGTCGACCTCCTCTGCCAGCTCGGCCAGCAGGTGCGAGGCCCGCTTGTCGTGCAGGGCGTGCACGGCGTCGAGCCGCAGCCCGTCAAGGTGGAAGTCGCGCAGCCACTGCAACGCGTTCTCGATGAAGTAGCGGCGTACCTCGTCCGACCCCGGACCGTCCAGATTGACCGCCTCGCCCCAGTAGCTTCCGTCGAAGCCGGAGAAGTACGGCCCGAACGGATGCAGGAAGTTCCCCGAGGGCCCGAGGTGGTTGTAGACCACGTCGAGGAGCACGCCGATGCCCATCCGGTGGCACGCGTCGACGAACGACTTGAGCCCGTCGGGGCCGCCGTAGGTCTCGTTGACGGCATACAGGTCCACGCCGTCGTATCCCCAGTTGCGCCCGCCCGGCACCGGGGCCACCGGCATGACCTCGACGAAGTCGACGGAGAGCTCGACGAGGTGCTCCAGTTTCTCCACAGCCGCCTCGAACGTTCCCGCCTGGGTGAACGTCCCGACGTGCAGCTCGTAGATCACCGACCCGCGCAGGTCACGGCCGGTCCACTCGTGGTCGGACCAGGTGTAGTGGCCGTGGTCGTAGACGGCGCTCGGCCCGAACACCCCCTCGGGCTGGCGGCGGGAGCGGGGGTCGGGGTAGGGGCCGTCGCCGTCGAGGACGTACCCGTACCGGGTGCCGTGCGCGGCCTCCGGCACCTCCGTACGCCACCAACCCCTCTCCCCCGAGGTCATCGGCCGGCGCCCGCCCAGGACGTCGACCTCCACCGCTGTGGCCTTCGGTGCCCAGACCTCAAAGATCATGTCTCTCCAGGAGTGCGACGGGATGGCGACCCAGCAGATGCGCCAGGGGGATCCGGCCGGTGTACAGGCCGCCGGTGAGCAGGTCGCGCCAGGTTCCGGCGGGCAGGGTCAGGGTCGTGCCGCTCCACCCCAGCCGCACCTCTCGCTCCCCCAGTTGACTTCCCCGATGTCCTGCGATCTCTCCGGCCTCGACCGTTCCTGCCTCGACCGTTCCTGCCTCGATCGTTCCTGCCTCGATCGTGACGGCGCTGTCAGGGCCCCCGGCGACCAGGGAGCCGACCCGGCTGCCGGCCCCTGAGACGACCAGGTCCGCCTCCAGTTCGGCGACCTCCATGACGTCTGCGCGGAGGCCGCGACGCGCCAGGCCCACGGGGAGCCTGGTGGCGACTGCGATGGCGTGCGGCCGGGAGGGCACGCCCCGGGCGGACGCGCGGTCGCGGCTGAAGGCGATCACGTGCTCCGCCGCCTCACCTTCCGCCCGCAGCGGCGTGTACGGCGCGGCGGGGTCGAGGCGGCGGCGCAGCCGCAGCGCCTGGGTGGTCACGAGCAGCTTGGCGGAGTCCCAGGACGAGGACGGCCTGCGCGGGTGGCTCACCGGCCGCCGGTTGTCGGGATCGACCAGGGAGAAGTCGGTCGTCTCGTTGCCCTGGTAGACGTCCGGGACCCCGGGCATCATGAGCTGGACGAGCTTGGCCCCCAGCGAGTTGGACCTGGCGAAGACGTCGATCCGCTCGGTGAACTCCCCGACGGGCAGCCGCACGGCCTCCCGGGCGAACTGCCGCAACCCCTGCTCGTACCACGGATCCGGATTTATCCAGGAAATGGCGGTCTTGGCCTCGCGGGCCGCCTTGAGCAGGTAGTCCGTGAAGCGCTCGGCGGAGATCGGCCACGCGGCCATGAGATTCTGCCAGGCCAGGTAGTCGAGGTGCGGGTCGAAGCGCAGAGCCGACGACCACTCGGACACCGCCTCGGCCCACTCCTCCGGCATCTCGGACAGCACGGACAGCCGCGCCCGCACGTCCTCGGACCGCTTGGTGTCGTGCGTGGAGAGCGTCGTCATCGTGTGCGGACGCAGACCGGCGCAGAACTCGTGGAACTCCTCGGCCGAGACCCCGAACACGTCGGGCTCGCCCCCGACCTCGTTCAGGCAGGACAGCGGGAACCACCGGTACAGCGCGGTGTCCTCGACGCCCTTGGCCATGACCGGCCCGGTGGTCTGCTGGAACCGCGTGATCGCCTCGGCGGCGCCGTACAGGACCCGCGGGACGAGCGACCGCGCGGCGGGCGAGCACCCGGCGGCGGCACGCTCGACGATCTCGACGGACTCGCGCGGCGGCGCCTCCCCAGGCACCACGTACGCCCGGTAGACCGGCATCGCGGCGAGCAACTCCGCGACGGCCGCCCTGAGCGTCCCCGCCCCGTCAGCGCCGTCAGCGCCGCCCGGGCCGAGCGCCTTGGCGAGCCTGGCCACCTCGGCGCCGAAGAACAGGTCGATCACCTCGCGCTTGGCCCGCGCCATCACCGCCTGGTAGTCGCCGGACTGCCCGGTCAGCCGGGTGAACAGCTCGACGAGCGGCCCCTCGCTCGCGGGATCGACGAACAGCCCGTTGACCTTGTTCAGCACGTCGTAGCCCGACGTGCCGTCGCACGCCCAGTCGTCCGGCAGCCGCTCATCACCGATGAGGATCTTCTCCACGACCGTCCACACCCCGCCCGACCTGGCGCGCAGCCGCTCCAGATAGCCGCGCGGGTCGGCCAGGCCGTCGGGATGGTCCACGCGCAGCCCGTCGACCAGCCCCTCGTCCAGCAGCCAGAAGATCACCTCGTGGGTGGCGAACAGCACCGCGGGGTCCTCGACCCGCAGCCCGATCAGCGACGACACGTCGAAGAAGCGCCGGTACCCCGGCCCCTCGCTCCAGTCGACGAGCCGGTAGTGCCCTGGGTGGGGGAACTCGTGCTCGTGGTAGCGCAGCACGTCGCCGTCGACCACCGGCTCGGTGCTGTCGCCGAGCACCGGCAGCGCGACCTTCCCGTCGACCCAGTCGATGTCGAACCAGTTCGCGTACGGCGAGGCCGGGCCGTCCTTGAGCACCGACCAGAACTGGGCGTTGGTGGTGTTCATGTGGTTGGGCACGATGTCGAGGACGATGCCCAGATCGTGGGCGGCGAGCTGCTCGGCCATCTCGCGGAATCCCGTCGCGCCGCCGAACTCCGCGCGGATCCTGGAGTGGTCGATGACGTCGTAGCCGTGCCGCGAGGCGGGCGTCGCCTGCAGGATGGGCGACAGGTAGACGTGGCTGACCCCCAGCTCGCGCAGGTAGCCGGCGATCTCGGCCACCTGCGCGAAGCCGAAGTCGGGCGTGAGCTGGACCCGGTAGGTCGAGACCGGCCTAGACACGGCGGAGCACCCGTACGCTGCGGCCCGGCACGGGCACTCCTTCCCCGGCGTGACAGATCCGGACGTCGACGCTGATCGGCATGGCGGTGTCGATCTCGGTCTGCCACAGGTCGCCGTAGTCCTTGGGAACGGTGAACTTGAGCATGTCGTGGTGGGCGTTGAACAGCAACAGGAACGAGTCGTCGACGATCGGCCTGCCGCGCCGGTCGGGCTCGGTGATGGCCTCGCCGTTGAGGAAGACGGCCAGCGACTTGGCGTATCCGACGTTCCAGTCGCTGTCGGTCATCTCCTCCCCCGAGGGGGTGAGCCACGCGATGTCGCTCAGCCCGCGCACCGGTTTGCCGTAGAAGAACCTCCTGCGGCGGAAGACCGGATGTCTCTTGCGCAGCGCGGCCAGGCTCTGGGTGAACTCGAGCAGCAGCCAGTTCTCCCTGATGTCGGACCAGTCGACCCAGGTCAGCTCGTTGTCCTGGCAGTAGCCGTTGTTGTTGCCCTTCTGGGTGCGGCCCAGCTCGTCGCCGTGCGAGAGCATCGGGACGCCCTGCGACAGGAACAGCGTGGTCAGGAAGTTGCGCTTCTGCTGCTCGCGCAGCGACTCGACGCCCAGCCCCGCTGGGCCCTCCTCGCCGCAGTTCCAGGAGCGGTTGTCGTCGGTGCCGTCGCGGTTGCCCTCCTTGTTGGCCTCGTTGTGCTTGTTGTCGTACGAGACGAGGTCCTGCAGGGTGAAGCCGTCGTGGCAGGTGACGAAGTTGATGGAGGCGGCGGGGCGGCGGCTGTCGTCCTGGTAGAGGTCGCTCGACCCGGTGATCCTGGAGCCGAACTCGGGCAGCGTGGCGGGCTGCCCGCGCCACAGGTCGCGGATCGTGTCGCGGTAGCGGCCGTTCCACTCCGTCCACCGGGAGGGGAAGTTGCCGACCTGGTAGCCGCCGGGGCCGACGTCCCAGGGCTCGGCGATGAGCTTGACCTGCGAGAGCACGGGGTCCTGCTGGACCAGGTCGAAGAAGGAGCTCAGCCGGTCGACCTCGTGCAGCTCCCGGGCCAGCGTGGACGCCAGGTCGAACCGGAACCCGTCGACGTGCATCTCGGTGACCCAGTAGCGGAGCGAATCCATGATCATCTGCAGGACGTGCGGCGACCGCATGAGCAGGCTGTTGCCCGTGCCCGTGGTGTCCATGTAGTAGCGGCGATCGCCGTCGACCAGCCGGTAGTAGTCGCGGTTGTCGATCCCCCTGAGCCCCAGCGTGGGGCCGAGATGGTTGCCCTCGGCCGTGTGGTTGTAGACGACGTCCAGGATGACCTCGATGCCCGCCTCGTGCAGCGCGCGCACCATCGCCTTGAACTCGAGCACCTGCCCGCCGCGCTGCCCCTGGCTGGAGTAGCGGTTGTGCGGCGCGAAGAAGCCGATCGAGTTGTATCCCCAGTAGTTCGACAGCCCGCGCTGTTCGAGGATGTCGTCGCTGACGAACTGGTGCACCGGCATCAGCTCCAGCGCCGTCACCCCCAGCTTCGTCAGGTGGTCGAGGATCTCCGGGTGCCCGAGGGCCGCGTACGTGCCCCTGATGTGCTCGGGGATCTTCGGATGGCTGACCGTCAGGCCGCGCACGTGCGCCTCGTAGATCACGGTGTCGTGGTACGGCGTGGCCGGCGGCCGGTCGTGGCCCCAGCCGAAGAACGGGTTGATCACGATCGACCGGGGGACGTACGGCGCCGAGTCGAGGTCGTTCCTGCTGTCGGGCTGGCCGAAGCGGTACCCGTACACGGCCTCGTTCCAGGTGACGTCGCCTTCGATCGCCATCGCGTACGGGTCGAGCAGCAGCTTGGCCGGGTTGCACCGCAGCCCGCGCGCCGGATCGTAGGGCCCGTGCACGCGGTAGCCGTACCGCTGGCCCGGCCCGATGCCCGGCAGGTAACCGTGCCAGACGAACCCGTCGACCTCGCTGAGCGACACCCTGGACTCGGTGTTGTCCTCATCGAAGAGGCAGAGCTCGACCTGGTCCGCGACCTCCGTGTAGAGCGAGAAGTTGGTGCCCGCGCCGTCGTAGCTCGCCCCGGGGGGATAGGGGTCTCCCGGCCAGACTTCGATCATCGAGGCTCCCTTGCGGTCTCTCCCATGTTCCGTTCCCCCGCTCCACCGGACAAGCCCGGCCTCGTAGGCGTCGATGCCCGGATGCGCCCGGCCCGGTGCCGGCCTGGCTGATCGTCCGATTCCTTCCCCTCGGCCAGCCGGACGGCCATCACGCTCTTTCCCCCGCACACGCCGATTACCACTCACGGCGTCGGCCCACTCCGAGGTTCGCGCCGCGCCACGCGGACGAGCGGCGGCCGGGGCGGGGGTGTGGCGCTTTCCTGGCCGGGCTGCGCGGAGCGAGGCGGCCGTTCGACACAATGGGGTGGATGAGCGTTGAGTTGATGGTCTGGGACGAGCCGGAGCCGATCACCCGGGATCAGGCGCGAGCCGTGTATCTGGCGGTCAAGAAGTCCGAGCCCGTCGGGGGCGTGCTACCGGAGATCGTCAAGGAGCTGCCCGGCCAGGTCACGGTGTATCCAGGGCACGTGCTGGTGGGCATGGACCTCGAGTCGATGGACGAGATGTCGGCCCAGGTGTTCACGATCGCCAGGGAGCACGGGCTCGTCTGCTACGACCCGCAACGCGACCTGGTGCACAACGTGGCGCCGCTCGGCGTCTATCAGGGGATGCAGCTCCACACGGGCGACGGGATGATCGTCCACGACCCCGATCTCGGCCTGGTGCGGGACGTGCTGGCCACCATGTCGCCGCAGAACCCGTTCGTCGCCCTGGTCAACTTCGGCCATCACTTCCTGCAGGTCTCGCCGGGGTACGAGCTGGAGTACAAGGAGCAGGCGCTCCAGCGCGCGCTGCTCACCGACCTCGCCGACGTGCAGCGGGCGTTCCAGGAGTACGCCACGGGCGAGCGCGCCTTCCTGACCCGGCACGAATGGACGCCCATCTGACGGACTGGCGTCCCACTCACCGGGTCCGGACATACTGGCTGCATGAGATCTCTGTACCCTCCGATCGAGCCGTACGACTCCGGGATGCTCGACGTCGGCGACGGCAACCAGATCTACTGGGAGGTCTGCGGCAACCCCGACGGCAAGCCCGCCGTCATGCTGCACGGCGGCCCCGGCGGCGGATGCAGCGAGAAGCACCGCCGCCAGTGGAACCCGGAGCTGTACCGGATCGTCCTGTTCGACCAGCGCAACTGCGGGCGCAGCCTGCCGCACGCGAGCGACCCCGAGACCTCGCTGGCCGCCAACACCACCTGGAACCTCGTCGCCGACATGGAGCGGCTCCGCGAGCACCTGGGGATCGACAGGTGGCAGGTGTTCGGCGGATCGTGGGGCAGCACGCTGGCCCTGGCGTACGCGCAGACCCACCCCGACAGGACGACGGAGCTGGTGCTGCGCGGCATCTTCATGCTCCGGCCGAAGGAGCTGCGCTGGTTCTACCAGGAGGGCGCGTCGTTCGTGTTCCCCGACGTCTGGGAGTCGTTCGTGGCGCCGATCCCCGAGGAGGAGCGCGGGGACCTGATGGCGGCCTTCAGGGCACGGCTGGAGGGCCAGGACCAGGACGCGCGGCTGGCCGCCGCCAGGGCGTGGGCGCAGTGGGAGGGCAGCACGATCCACTTGCTGCCCGATCTCGGAGTGGTCGAGAAGTTCGGGGAGGAGAAGCTGGCCGTCGCGTTCGCCAGAATCGAGAACCACTACTTCACGCACGGCGGCTGGCTGGAGCCGGAGCAGCTCCTCAGGGACGTCGACAGGGTCAGGCACATCCCGGCGGTGATCGTCCAGGGCCGCTACGACATCTGCACGCCCATGGCCACCGCCTGGGACCTGCACCAGGCCTGGCCCGAGGCGGCGTTCGAGATCGTCCGCGACGCGGGGCACTCGGCCACGGAGCCCGGCATCATCGACCGGCTTGTTGCGGCCACAGACGGCTTCGCGCCAGCCGCACCACCGGCGTGACGGCGCCCACCAGCAGCAGCGTGAACAGCGGAGCCAGGGTCAGGCCGAGCAGGTAGCCCGCGGCGACGTCATGCGGGTAGTGCACGCCGACGAACACCCGCGAGAACGCCATCAGCGCCGACAACGGGAGCACCACCCAGGCCAGCGCCCGCCAGGCCAGGATCAGCGCGCCCGCGGCTCCGGCGGCGATCACCGAATGGTTGCTGGGGAAGGACCAGTCGCCCGTGGGCGGGCACGTCGCGATCGTCACGACGCCGCCCCGGCACGGCCGGTCCTCCCGGATGAAGACCTTGAGCACCTCGCTGACGACGTACGCGCCCACCACCCCCGCCGGCCCCGCGATGGCGACCGCCAGGTCGCGGGCGGGGGCGGACCGGGCCCGCCACCAGCACAGCGCGAACAGCGCCACGAAGAGGAACAGCCCGGCGTCGGTGCCTGTCTCGGCGAGCGAGTGCAGCCACGCCGGCGTGCTGAGAGCGAAGTCGACGATGTCGCGGTACACACGTGTCCAATCAGTAAACGGCTGATGGACACGACCTTACGAGTGATCAGTGTGTGAACGCCTCGACCGAAATGCCGACTGCCGACCGGCGCACTCGCGTAGCCGCTGTTCGGAGCGGGTAGGGAGGGGTTCGTGATCGGAGAGCACGTGGTCGTGGGATACACCACCGACTCGGGCGGGCGCGACGCTCTCGCCCTCGGCGCCGCGATCTCGCGGATCACCGGCGGCGAGCTGACGGTGGCGACCATCTACCCGCCGGGAAGCCCCGGGCTGGCCGTCGAGGCCCAGGCGAACCTGGCCGACGCCGCGTCGAAGCTGGTGTCGGAGCCGGCGTCGGAGCCGGCGTCGGAGCTGGGCGTCGAATCGGGAGGCGTGCCGGCCGAGTTCCTGACCTTCGAGAGCCGCGGCGCGGGACGCGGGCTGTCGGTGCTGGCCAGCAGGATCAGGGCGGACCTCATCGTGGTCGGCTCGGCCGGCGGCGGGCAGCGCGGGCGCATCGGCATCGGGTCCACGTCCGACCACCTGCTGCACCTGTCGTCCGAGGCGGTGATGCTGGCACCCGAGGGGTACCCGCCGTTCGACGGCCTCGCCCGGCTCACGCTGGCCTACGTCCACCGCCCGCAGTGCGACGAGGCCGTGGAGCGGGTGGCGCAGGCGGCGCTGCGGCTCGGCGTGCCGCTCCGCCTGATCACGTTCGACCTGCGGACGGAGGACCAGGGACGCCTCAGGGACGACCTGGCGCTGGCGGTGCGGCTCGCGTGGGAGTCCACCGGGATCGAGGCGGAAGCCGAACTGGCCGAAGGGCACGACGTGACGGCGGCCATGGCGAACGTCGAATGGCTGCCGGGCGAGCTACTGGTCTGCGCCGCCAGCGAGGACGCGCAACCGCACCGGGTGTTCCTGGGCGAGCTGGCGATGAAGGTCCTGCGTGCGTCCCCCTGCCCGGTAACCGTCCTCCCCCGGGGGTTCACCTAGCGAGGTCTCCTGGGGCGGTCCGCGCGCGGCGTCATCGACGGGTGACGGTCTCGTACAGCTCCAGGTAGCGCTCGGCCATGACGGACGGGGAGAAGCGGCGGCGGGCCTCCCTGCGGCACTCCTCCGGGTCCAGCTCGCCGACCCGCAGCACCCACTCCGCCAGTTCCTCCTCGGTGTCGGCGAGGAAGCCGGTGCGGCCGTGGTCGATGATCTCCGGAAGGCAGCCGCGGCGCAGGCCCACCGGGGGGACGCCGAGCGCCAGGGCCTCCACCACGGCCGTGCCGCCCGGTTCGTCCCATTGGATGGGGAAGAGGGCGGCGCGGGCGGAGGCGTAGAGGTCGTCCCTGGCCTGGCCGCCCACCGCGCCTATCCAGCTGACCAGGTCGCCGTCGAGGTAGCGGGAGACCTGGTCCAGGTGGTAGCGGACGTCGGGGTGGCCGTGCAGGGGGTGGTCGGGGTCCTGGGCGACCTGGTCCAGCTCCGCTCGGGTCTGCAGGCCGCTGACCGGGCCCGCGAGGACGAGCGGGAGGCCGAGCTTCTGGCAGATCCTGGCGGCCACGTGCTGACCCTTGAGCCGGCAGACCCGGCCCATGACGATCAGGTGCTCGCCCGGCTCCGCGCGCACGTCCTGGCAGGCCAGCGGGGTGGCCAGGTGGACGGCCCCCAGGGAGGCGTCGCGCAGCGCGGCGGGGGCGCGTGCCAGCTGCGACTCCGACACGCCGTTGACCGCGATCGACTGCGGGAAGGCGCCGTAGAAGGCGGGGTGCTTGCACAGGTCCCAGTGCAGCGTGTGCAGGACGGGCGGCCCGGCCAGGGCGGACAGGACGGCGGGCCCGACGACTTCCAGGTGGTCGTGCACCAGGTCGAGGTCGTCGCGGGCGCGCAGTTCGGCCACCACGCGGGCCTGGTGGGCGTGGGCGATGCCCATCACCTGGTTGTACGGCTTCTGCAGGTGAGGGAACTGGCCCTCGTCGTACGCGCTGATCAGCTCGTCCACCTCCAGGGTGCTCGACCCGACGGAGGCGAGCACGACCCGGACCCCGCGCTCACGCAGGGCGGGCACGAGGGTGGCGACCACGTTCTCGATACCGCCGTATCCCGGCGGCGGGACGGCGAGCCAGGGTCCTGCGTTCACCAGCACGTTCACGCGACGTCCTCCTCAACATCCGGCTCGACCGAGAGGGAGGCGAGCGGCGGCCGTTCCGCGACGGAGACGTCCACCACGCCGGCCTTCCCGCCGATCCCGAACTGCAGCAGCGTGGACGCGGGCGGCTCCGCGACGCGGGCCCGTCCCTGGCGTTCCAGCCGCGACCAGGCGGTCAGCATGATCTGCCCGGACATCCGGCCGAGCGCGGCCACCGACTGGTGACTGTGGACGCGGACGCCCAGGTCCACCTGGGACATCGCGTCCAGTCCCGCCAGTTCGAGCAGGTCCACCAGCAGCCCGAACTCCACCCCGTACTCGGTGACGAACGGCACCTGCTCCAGCACCTGGCGGCGGCCCGCGTACTCGCCGCCGAGGGGTTGCACGAAGCCGGCCAGTTCCGGCCAGAACATGTTGAGCAGCGGCCTGGCGACCAGCTCGGTGACGCGCCCGCCGCCGCCGCGCAGCATCACCCCGTCGTCGCCGGTCAGCGGCCGCTCGTAGGCGCCCTTCACGAACTGGATGTCCTTGTCGAGCAGCAGCGGCCCCAGCAGCCCCGACACGAAGTGGGCGCCGAAGTTGCGCAGGTCGGAGTCCACGAACACGACGAGGTCGCCGGTGGACGCGGCGAGCCCTTTCCACAGCGCCTCGCCCTTGCCCGTCAGGGGCGGCAGGTGGGAGAGCACCGCTTCCTGCGCCACCACGCGGGCCCCCGCCGCCGCGGCTCGTTCGGCGGTCGTGTCGGTGGAGTTGGAGTCGACGACGATGATCTCGTCCACCAGCGGGGTCCGCTCGACGAGGTCGCGGCGGATCACGGTGACGATGTCTCCAACGGTGAGCTCTTCGTTTCGAGCGGGCAACACCACGCTCACCGTTGTGGCCCCCTTGGCAAGGAGGAGGGAGTCGAGCGGCCACTCTGCCGCTGTGCTGGAATGTGGCCCGTACCACTCCCGGACCTTGGCCAAGGCCCGCAGATCTGTGTCCATGCGGTCAGCCCCGATCTCACGAGGTCACGGTCGGCGACTTCTGCCCGATCAGTGAGGCTTGGAACATCTTTGTTTGGTTTCAGCCAGATGTGGGATATGCCGAACTGTGTCCCCAACTCGTGTCGGCATCATCGGCGCCGGAAATGTCGCCGCTCGCCATGCAGACGTCCTGTCCGGCTTTCCCGATGTGACGATCGCCGGAATCGCGGACACCGACCTCCACAGAGCAGAGGCACTGGCTTCATCGCACGGCTCCCCCGCCTATGGCGGCCATGCCGACCTCCTGGAGGCCGGCGGTCTGGATGCTGTCTACGTGTGTGTGCCTCCTTTCGCGCACGGTAATCCGGAGTATGACGTATTGTCGTGCGATCTGCCTATTTTTGTGGAAAAACCGCTGTCTCTTGACCTCGAAACCGCAGAAAAGATCTCAGCCGAAATAGACCGCCGCGGGCTTCCGTCCGCAGTGGGGCATCACTGGCGATATTTGGACATTCTCGAACGGGCGCGCGACCTGCTTGCCGACCGGCCGGTACGGCTCGCGCTGGGGCACTGGCTGGACAAGGTGCCCCCTGTCGGCTGGTGGCTGAAACCCGAGCTGTCGGGCGGGCAGGTGCTGGAGCAGGCCGTCCACGTGCTCGACCTGGCGAGGGTCCTCGTGGGCGAGGTGACCATGGTGCACGCCGTCTCGGCCGAGAACGGCGTGCACGGCGAGGTGGACCGGGCCACCGCCACCGTCCTCAGGTTCGCGACCGGCGCGGCCGGACTGCTGGCCGCCACCAGCCTGCTGCGGCACAAGCACCGGGTGGGCCTGGAGGTGCACGCCGAGGGCGTCGCGCTCGACCTGAGCGAGACCCGTCTGATGATCGACGGCGAGACGCTCGTCCAGGACGGCGGGCAGGCCAAGGTCCGGGTCGACAGGGAGTTCGTCGACGCCGTTCGGGGCAGACGGGCCGACGTGCGCGTCCCGTACCGGGAGGCGCTGCGGACGCACCGGCTGGCCCACGCGGTCGCCCGGTCGGCGATGGAGCGGACGCCGGTGACGCTCGATGGGTGAGGTGCTGAGCATCGAGGCGCCGGGCGAGATCACGCTGGTCCAGGAGCGGTTGACCCACGTCCCCGACGGCGGGTTCAGGGTGGCGACCACGCACAGCGGGATCTCGGCGGGCACCGAGCTGACCTACGTCAAGGGCAGCAACCCCTACCTGACCTCCACCTGGGACCCGGCGCTCGGCCTGTTCACGCGGGGCACGCCGTCGATCGCCTACCCGGTGCGCGGCATCGGATACATGCAGGTCGGCATGGTCGTCGAGACCCGGACCCGGGCGGTGCGCGAGGGCGTGCTGGTCGCGATGGCGTACGGGCACCGCTCCGCCTACGTGGCCGACCCGATGGCCGACCGGTTCGTGGAACTGCCCGGCGACCTCGACGGCATGCTCGGCATCTACGTCGCCCACATGGGGCCGATCTGCGCGAACGGGCTGCTGCACGCGGCCCACGACCTGCACGGGCCGAACGTCCGCGACCTCGGCGACGGCGTGCGCGGGCGGCGCGTCGTCGTGGTGGGCGCGGGCGTGGTCGGCCTGCTGACGGCGTCGTTCGCGATGGCGCACGGCGCGGCCGAGGTCGTGGTCGTGGACGAGACCCCGGCCAGGCTCGGCGTCGCCGAAGCCCTGGGCGCGAACGTCCTGTCTGTCGAGGACGACCCGGCGGCCGAGCTGAAACGCCGCTGGCGGCACGCGCCCAACGACCGCGGCGCCGACGTGGTCTTCCAGTGCCGGGGTCAGGCCAGGGCGCTGGCGCTGGCGCTCAAGCTGCTCAGGCCGCAGAGCACGGTGATCGACCTGGCCTTCTACACCCAGGGCGCGGACGAGGTGCGCCTCGGCGAGGAGTTCCACCACAACGGGCTGACCCTGCGCTGCGCCCAGATCGGCAGGGTGCCGCGCGGGCTCGCACACGCCTGGGACAGGGAGCGGCTGTCGCACGAGACGATCAGCCTGCTCAGGAGGTACGGCGGGCTGCTACGCGAGCACATGATCACCGATGTCGTCGGCTTCGCCGAGGGACCCCGGCTGCTTGCCGACCTTGCCGCCCGCCGGCGGCACGCCGTCCAGGCCGTGCTCCGCGACCACGTCCAGGATGAGGGCGGCTGACCAGCTGAAGTCGCGGCAGCCGTGGCCCCGCAGGGTGAACGGGTCGAAGTACTCGCGGAACCCGGACCGCGTGACAGCGGCGATCATGCCGTCGGCCAGCGGCTCTGCCAGGTCGGACCGGCGGTGCCTGAGCCCCTGCCAGACCAGCCAGGTGAGGTTGATCCAGCTCGGCCCGCGCCAGTAGCGCGCCGGGTCGAACTCGGGCGCGGCGGGCGCGAAGCTGGGAAGCACCCCGTCTTTCAGCGCGAAGCGGTCGAGGCCGGTGCCGATCAGCCCGTTGACGATGTCGCGCGGCAGGTCGGGCAGCATCAGCGGCACCAGGCCGGCAGCGCTGTTGGAGCGGAGCAGGCAGCCGGTGAGCACGTCGCGGGCGTGGAACAGGCCGTCGTCGTAGAGGTGCTCGACCATCGCGGCGGTCGTCGCGGCGGCCTCACGGTGGTGCGGCTCGGGGTCGAGCCCGCACGCCTTGGCGATCTTCGCCAGCGTCACCTCGGCCACCCCGTAGGCGGCGTTGAACAGCGGATCCTCGACGCGGAACGCCCCCGCGCGGCGGTAGCCGGTGTCGCGGTAGGCGCGGGCGAGGCCGACATAGCGCTCGTAGTCGCGGTCCGTCGGCCGCTCGTCGGCGCTGACGTGGGTGAGGTCCCTGCGCCTGACCCCGGTTGGGGACGCCTCGACCGCGGCGAGCGGGAGGTCCCAGGCCGGGCTGTTGTCCATGCCCGACTCCCAGGGATGGACGATGGAGATCAGCCCCTCGTCGGACCGCCTGGCGGTGCGCAGGAACTGCTGCTGGGCCACCAGCCGGGGGTAGATCCGGCGTAGAAAGGGGATGTCGGGCTCGGCCAGGTGCACCCGCCAGGCGGCCAGCGCGTGCACGGGCGGCTGCACGATCCCGGACGTCGCCACCCCCGACGGCGCGCTCACCTGCCAGAAGTCGGGCCCGGGAAAGTAGGCGCCGTCGGGCACCTTCGGGTTGAACGCGATGTGCGGCACCCGTCCGTCGCGCCACTGCGCGCCGAACAGGGTGAGCAGCTCCGACCTGGCCCGCCTCGGCGACCAGTGGGCGTTGCCGATCGCGATGAAGGCGGAGTCCCAGCTCCACTGGTGGGGGTAGAGGCGGCGCGACGGGACGGTGTAGCTGCCGTCCCAGTTGGAGACCAGGACGCGGACGGCATCGCGAAGGATCATAGGAATTTCCTGATGAAGGCGGCGGTCTCGGGGAGGACGGCCTCGGGCTCGCCGCGCAGGCGGCACTCCAGGGCGAGGTAGCCGTCGTAGCCCGCGGCGTCGAGCGCGGCGAGCTGCGCCCCCCAGTCGAGGTGGCCGGTGCCCGGCTGGTTCCTGTTCGACTCGCTGATCTGCATGTGCGCGAGGTAGGGCGCGGCCTCCAGCAGCGAGCGGCAGGGGTCGTCCTCTTCGATGTTCATGTGGTACGTGTCGCCGACGACCCTGATCGAGTCCATGGAGCAGTACGACACGGCCTCCGCGAGGGTGTTGACCATGTGGTTCTCGTACCGGTTGAGCGGCTCCAGCATGATCAGCACGCCGTTGCGCTGGGCGTGCTCACCGAGGACCCCCAGCGCCTCCGTCAGCACCTCGCGGTCCTCCTGCGGGGAGCGCGGCGGCTCGAACGGCGGCAGGCGGCGGGAGAACTGCCCCCACGAGGCGGGCGTCATCACGCCGAGACCGCCCAGCTCGGCGATGACCGTCAGCTGCGACCGGAGCTGCTGGATGGCGTCCATCCGCTTGGCCGGGTCGAAGTCGCCGATGAAGTGCGGCATCTCGACGCACACGGTCGGCATGACCACGCCGTCGGCGAGCGCCCGCTTCAGCTCGGTCAGCCGGTTGGCGAAGTGGAACTCGCCCTTGCCGCGCAGCTCGATCGCGTCGAACCCGGCCTCGACGGCGAAGGCGAACTTCTCCTGCAGCGTGCGGCCGGGCAGAAGCTGCTCCTGGACGGAAAGCTTCACTGTGCTACTCCTCGAATCGGAAGACGAGCTGGAGGACGTCTGAGGGGTGCCTGTCGAGCAGGTCGTACGCCTCGGCGGCCTGTTCGACGGTCATGACGTGGCTGACGAGCTCGTGGACGTCGACCTCGCCGCGGTACACCAGCTCCATGAAGGTGCGCTGGAGGCGCTCGATGTCCCAGCGGTGCGCGAGCCAGGACGCGACCCCGCCGATCTGGGACGAGACGAGCTGCACCTGGTTGTGGTGGAACTCCTCGCCGAGCCGCAGCCCGACCCCGTCGCCCTGGTAGAAGCCGGCCGCCACGACCCTGCCGCCCTTGCGCACGGTGCGGATCGCCTCGTGCAGGCCCTGGTTGCTGCCGCTCAGCTCGATCGCGGTGTCGGCGCCCTCGACGCGCTTGCGCATGAACTCGGCCACGGAGCCTGACTGCACGTCGAACGTCTCGGCCGCGCCGAACCGCCTGGCGAGCGCCAGGCGGGCCGGGAGGGCGTCGACCGCGACCACCCTGGCGCCGCTCAGCACGGCGAGGCGGGTGGCGAGCAGGCCGATGACCCCCTGCCCGAAGATCGCGATCTGGTCGCCGAGGTGCACGTCGGCGGCGTGGACGGCGTTCAGCGCGATGGCGCCCACCCGCGCGAAGACGCCGGTCAGCGGGTCGATGCCCGGCGGCAGGATGTGGCCGACGAGCTTCTCCGCCGGGACGACGGCCTCGGCGCGGTGGCCCCAGATGCCCCAGACGAGGTTGCCGACGGGCGGGTCGGCGACGTCGGGCGCCGCCTCGACCACTTCGCCGACCTCCTGGTAGCCCCAGCCGCTCAGCGGGTAGGCATGCGTCTGGCCGTCGAGGAACAACCGGCGCTCGGTGTCCCACTTGCGATTGAGATATGGATTGGTTCCGCGATAGGCGGTGAGCTCGGTGCCCGCGGAGACTCCCGAGTACATGGTTCGGACCCGCACGCTGCCCGGCACGAGTTCGGCGGACGGCTCCACGCCGACGCGAACCTGGCCCGGCTTTTCAAAGGTTATGACGCGCATTCCTCAACACTTACGCTTTATGATCAGACAAAAGTCAAGGGATTATAGATTGTTTGCCTACGATAGTTGCGCCCAGAACACTCTTAAGTCTACGACTTCCGCCGGAGGTGACTGATGAAATTGGGCTTCCTGACAGCGTGTCTTCCGGAAAGCGATCTTACCGACATAGCACACTGGGCCGCACAGCAGGGTTTCGAGGCGCTCGAAGTGGCCGGATGGCCGTCCACAGATGACCGAAATCACATCAAAGTCGACCATTTCGACGAGGCAGAATGTGATCGCGTCAGAGGAATCTTCGCGGAGACCGGGCTCACGCTCTCCTCCATCGCCTACTACGAGAACAATCTGCACCCCCGTGAGGGGGCTCAGGTGAACGCGCACGTGCGCCGGTGCGTCGACGCGGCGGCCGCACTGGGCTGCCCGACGGTCGGCACGTTCGTCGGGCGCGACCCCGGGCTGCCCGTGCGCGACAACCTCAAGCTCGCCGCCGACGTCTTCAAGCCGCTCGTCGCGTACGCCGCCGACCGCGGGGTCGAGATCGTCATCGAGAACTGCCTGATGAAGAGCTGGCATCCCGACGGCTACCCCGGGAACCTGGCCTACTCCCCCGAGTTGTGGGAGTGGATGTTCACGCTCGGGCTCAAGCTGAACTACGACCCGTCGCACCTGGTGGCGCTGGGGATCGACCCGACTGCGGCGGCCATGCCGTACATCGCGCACATCGCGCACGTCCAGGCCAAGGACACGCAGATCATGCCCGAGAAGATCAACCGGTACGGCTTCTACGGGCCCATCACCGGCGAGAAGGGGTGGTACCAGTTCCGGGTGCCCGGGCTGGGGCAGGTCGACTGGGTCCGGTTGATCGACGCGCTGCAGGAGGGCGGGTACGACGGCGTGGTCTCCGTGGAGCACGAGGACCCGGTCTACAGCGGAAGCACGGAGAGGGTACAGACCGGTCTCGGTATCGCCTACCACACGTTGCGCCATCTCGTGAAGGGGTAAGCCCGGCTTATCCCCAAGCAGAGGAGCGCGCCATGCCGAAGCAGGTAACCGCCGTCCTCTCCGTCGCACTGCTGTCGGCGGCCGCTCTGGCCGCGTGCGGCAGCGACGGCGGCAACGACAGGAGCGCCGATCAGATCACGGTCTGGACCGAGGAGAACCTCGCGGACCGGATGGGCGCGCAGCAGTGGATCGTCGACGAGTTCACCCGCAGGACCGGGATCAAGGTCAAGCTGGTCGGGGTGGGCGAGGACCAGTTCAGCCAGACCATCACCGCCGCCGCCGCGGCGGACGACCTGCCCGACGTGATCGGCGCGCTGCCCCTGGCGTCCGTCCGTGAGCTGGAGGCCAACGACCTGCTCGACACCGAGACGCCGGGCAAGGTCGTCGACCAGCTCGGCCGCGGCTCCTTCTCGCGGCGGGCGCTGGAGCTCGACTCCTCGGGCGGCAAGCTGCTCGCCGTCCCGAGCGACGGGTGGGCACAGCTCATCCTCTACCGCAAGGACCTGTTCCAGAAGGCCGGCCTCCAGCCGCCCGACACCTACGAGCGGCTGGAGGCCGCGGCGGCCAAGCTGAACACGGGCGGGGTCGCGGGCATCACGCTGGCCATCGCGCCCAAGGACTCGTTCACGGCGCAGAGCTTCGAGCACGTCGCGCTGGCGAACGGCTGCCAGCTCGTCGACAGTTCCGGAAATGTCGCCCTTGACTCGCCGCAGTGCGTGAAGGCGTTCGAGTTCTACGCGAAGCTCGCGAAGAACTACTCCGTCAAGGGCAAGCAGGACGTCGACTCGACCAGAGCCACCTACTTCTCCGGCAAGGCGGCCATGACGATCTGGTCGTCCTTCATCCTCGACGAGCTGGCGGGGCTGCGCAACGACGCGCTGCCGAGCTGCGCCGAGTGCCGCGACGACCCGCAGTGGCTGGCGCGGAACACGGGCGTGGTCACCGCGCTGAAGGGCCCCGACGGCCAGGCGCCCGCCCAGTACGGCGAGATCGTATCGTGGGTGATCACCCGCGACGCGGCCAAGAACTCGGCGGCCAGGTTCGTCGCGTACCTGATGAACGAGGGCTACCAGCGCTGGATCGGCATGGCCCCCGAGGGCAAGTTCCCGACCCGCGAGACCTTCGCCGCCGGGTGGAACAAGCTGCCCGCCGGGGTCGACACCAAGAAGCCGCTGGCGGAGGTGTACCCGTCCGAGGTGCTCGAGGCGCTGCGCAGGAGCCCCGACACGTTCGCCCGCTGGGGCATCCCGCAGGGTCAGGGCAAGCTCGTCGGGGCCATCATGGGCGAGCTGCCGGTGCCCAGGGCGCTGAGCGGCATCGTCGAGGGCTCGCTCACCCCGCAGGCCGCGGCGGCGCAGGCCAAGGCGAACGTGGAGACGATCAAACGCGGGATCCGGCAGTGAGCCCGCGAGGGAGCGCCGTCGCCTGGACTGAGGAGCGGCGGGAGCGCAGCGACCAGAGCGACGAGGGAAGGCGACGGATCCCAGCGACCGAGCCGCCGCACGGAGTGCGGCAATGAACACCACACTGCGCCGCCAGGAGGAACGCGCCGGGCTGGCGCTGATCTCCCCCACCCTGGTCATCACCCTGGTCGTGGTGGTCGTGCCGCTGCTGTGGGCGGTCATGCTGGCCTTCCAGGACGCACGGCTGATCAACATCCGCCGGGTGGGCGTCTTCGGGCACTACACGCTGGAGAACTTCGGCTACGTGATCTCCGAACCCGGGTTCTGGTCGGCGCTGGTCAACACGCTGGTCTACACGGTGGCGGGCACGGCGCTGTCGATCGCCATCGGACTGGTGGCCGCGCTGGCGCTGCGCGACAGGTTCCGGGGCAGGACCCTGGTCAGGGCCTCGATCCTGGTGCCGTACGTCGCGCCGGTGGTGGCCGTGGCGTTCCTGTGGGAGACGATGCTGAACCCGCAGTACGGCATCGTGAACTCCTGGCTCGCCGAGCCGATCGCGTTCCTCACCCAGGCGAAGGGGACCTTCCTCGGCGTCCAGGTGCCGGTGGCGCTGCTGACGGTGATCGCGTTCGAGGCGTGGCGGTACTTCCCGTTCGCGTTCCTGTTCATCCTGGCCAGGCTGCAGGCGCTGCCCGCCGAGTTGGAAGAGGCCGCGGTGGTCGACGGCGCGACGCCCACGCAGCGCTTCCGGTACGTGATCATGCCGCAGCTCTGGCGGATCATCGCGCTGCTGGCGGTGCTGCGCTTCGTCTTCACCTTCACCAAGTTCGACGACGTCTACCTGCTGACCGGCGGCGGGGCGGGCACCGAGGTCGTCAGCGTGCGCGTCTACAACTTCCTGACCTCGCGCGACGACATCGGCGCGGCGGCGGCCCAGGCGATCGTGCTCGCCGTGGTGCTGGTCGTGTTCCTGGCCCTCTACCTCAGGTTCTTCGCGGGAGGCGAGCGTGAGCAGGGATAGGTTCGAGCGGGGGCTGTTCAAGGTCCTCAGGCCGCTGGTGATCGCCTTCCTCTTCGTGATCACCGCGTTCCCGTTCCTGTACATGGTGACGCTGTCGGTGCGCGACATCCAGGAGCTGATCCTGGCCCCAGGCTCGCTCTGGCCGCAGCACCTCACCCTCGACACCTACGCCGACGTGCTGACCAGGCAGGGCTTCCTGACGTTCATGCGCAACAGCGCGATCGTCGCGGTGGCGTCGGTCGCGGCCACGCTGCTGATCTCGATCCCGGGCGCGTACGCGGTGGCCAGGCTGCGCTTCTTCGGACGGCGGCAGGTGCACTTCCTGTTCCTGGCCGTCTACCTGTTCCCGGCGATCGTGCTGGCCATCCCGCTGTTCGTGCTCTTCACCATGCTCGGGCTGCGCGGGTCGTTGGCCGGGTTGATCCTGGTTTACGGCGCGCAGACGGTGCCGGTCACGGTATACATGCTCCGCAACTACTTCGAGACCGTGCCGCAGAGCGTGGAGGAGGCCGCTGCGATCGACGGCTGCACGCGGCTGTCGACGATCTGGCGGGTGGTGTTGCCGCTGTCCAAGCCCGCGCTCATGGCGACAGGTCTGTACGCGTTCATGATCGCCTGGAACGAGTTCCTCTTCGCCCTGCTCTTCCTCGTCGAGAAGCGGGAGAGCTGGACGGTCTCCCTCGGGCTGTCGCAACTCGCGGGGAGCATCGAGATCCCGACGACGGTGCTCATGGCAGGTTCGGTGGTGCTGACGCTGCCCATCGTGATCGTGTTCTTCGCCAGCGAGCGACTGCTGACCGAGGGCCTCACGGCCGGGGCGGAGAAGGGATAGATGCTCACGGCAGGCCAGATCCTCCAGCTCATCAGAGATGGTGCCTGCCGTTCACGACCCGCAATCTGGAGATCGTCACCAGTTCGCTCGGGGACCACGCGGGCATCGTGGGGGCTGCGGTGCTCGTCATCGAGCACGTGCTCTCCCCCGCCGCCGCGCTGGCCATCGCCCCCCAGACGTGAACCTGACCTCCTGGCGAGGACTCAGGCGACCGCCGTCTGCGAGGTGGTCAGGGTTCCAGGCGGGGGCGGAGGTGGGCGGGGGCTTCGATGAGGGAGGGGCCGTACCAGGTGAGGTAGCGCCCGCTGACCAGGGCGCAGGGCAGACCGGGGAACGCCTCGGGGCCGTCGTCTTCGCCGAAGGCGTAGGGCTCGTCCGGCAGCACCACCAGATCCGGATTTTTCCTGACAAGCTGGTCCAGCGGGATCTTCGGGTACCGCTCGGGGTGATCCGCGTAGAGGTTGGCCACGCCCAGCCGCCTGAGCACGTCCCCGGTGAACGTGTCGCGCCCCACCACCATCCACGGACGCCGCCAGATCGGCACGATGGCGGTCCTGCGCACCGGCGGCGGCTCGCCCCACGCCTCTCGCGCCCGGTCGAGCCACTCCGGCCGCCCGGCGCGGCAGGCGTGCCTGAACATCCGGTCCAGCGACAGGAACGCCTCGTCCAGCGTCTCGATCCTGGTCACCCAGACCGCCAGGCCCGCCTGCCGCAGCGCCTCGATGTCGGACGCCCGGTTCTCTTCGGCGTTGGCCAGGACCACGTCGGGTTTGAGCCGCCTGATCGTGTCGAGATCCGGGTTCTTCGTCCCCTTCACCCGGGTGACGTCCAGGTCAGCCGGGTGGGAGCACCAGTCGGTCGCGCCGACGAGCGCGTCCGGCAGCGTCGCCGCCACCGACTCGGTCAGCGACGGCACGAGCGACACGATCCGGGAAACCTGCTCCGGCACCGGCACCGGCACGCCGGTGTCATCTTCGTGGATGTTCACACCTGAACCCTAGGACGACGGAAGCCGGCAGAACCGGTTACGAAAACATCTCCACAAGCATGGTTACTAATCCGTAGAATTCCGAAAAGATCGTTAACTCTAGATCGGGGGATTGCTGGTTGGAGCAGGAACCGCCGGGCTTCGATCCGACGACGCCGAACGTCGCCCGGCTGTACGACTACTACCTCGGCGGGAAGGACCATTTCCCCGCCGATCGCGAGGCCGCCGAGAGGCTTCTCAAGGTGGCCCCGGAGGTGCGCGCCGCCGCCCGTGCCAATCGGGCGTTCCTGGGGCGAGCCGTGCGATTCCTCGCCGACTCCGGCATCACGCAGTTCCTCGATATCGGGACGGGTCTGCCCACGCAGGGCAACGTGCACGAGGTGGCGAGAGCCGTCGCGCCCGACTCTCGCGTCGTCTACGTCGACCGCGACCCGGTGGTCCTGGTACACGCGCGGGCCCTGCTGGCCGAGGACGACACCACGAGGGTGGTGCAGGGCGACCTCCGCAAACCCGAGGAAATCCTGAAAAATCCAGACTTACTGGATTTTATCGATTTCACTAAGCCCGTCGGGGTACTGCTGGTGGCGATCATGCACTTCATCAGCAAGTCGGACGATCCACACCGGATCGTGGCCACCCTGCGGGAGGCGATGGCGCCGGGCAGCTTCCTGGTCATGTCACACGGCACCAGCGACGCCCGTGCCGACGCCGTACGCAAGGGGACGGAGGTCTACCGCGCCTCCACGTCCCCGCTCAGCCTCCGCAGCCGCCAGCAGGTGGAGGAGCTCTTCGAGCACTTCGACCTGGTGGACCCAGGGGTGGTGTGGCTGCCGGAGTGGCGTCCCGACCAGGCCGACACGATCGACTTCGTCAACGGCCCGGAGTCGTCGCTCATCCTGTGCGGGGTGGCCAGGAAAGGCTGACCGGCGCGGCCCGAGAACAGGCGGAGGGGCGAGTGGACGACCGTCCACCCGCCCCTCCTCAGCCTCTGGCCGGCTACTTGATGGCGCTGAGAGCGCCCTCGTAGTCGGGCTCCTGGGTGATCTCGGACACCAGCTCGGAGTAGATCACCTTGTTGTCACCGTCGAGCACGATCACCGCGCGGGCGGCGAGACCGGCCAGCGGCCCCGACTCCTGCGCCACGCCGTAGTCCGTCAGGAACTCGCGCCCCCGCATGAGCGACAGCATGGTCACGTTCTCGATGCCCTCGGCGCCGCAGAAGCGCTTCTGGGCGAACGGCAGGTCGGCCGATACACACAGGACCTGGACGTCGGGGTAGTCGGCGGCCAGCTCGTTGAAGCGGCGCATGGAGGCCGCGCAGACGCCGGTGTCGACGCTCGGGAAGATGTTCAGCACCTTCTTGACGTCGCCGAAGTCGGCGAGCGTGGCCTCGGAAAGGTCGCCGCGGACCAGACGGAAGGCGGGCACGTCGTCGCCGGGCTTCGGGAAGGTGCCGCCGACGGTGATGGGGTTGCCCTTGAAAGTGACATCGGACATAAGAACCTCCTGGTTAACTGTGGTGCCCCGAGGTGGTGATCCTATCGGCGCGGGTTCCGCCCGAAGGGCGAGCCCCGCCCGGCGGCGAGCCCGCCCAACAGGAACTCAGCACATCCTCAACAGCGCCCTGCGGAGCGGAGGTCAGACGTTGCGGCGGTACTGGCCTCCGGCCTCGAACAGGGCCTCCGTGATCTGGCCCAGGGAGCAGACCCTGGCCGCGTCCATCAGCACCTCGAACGCGTTGCCGTCGGACATCGCGCTCTCGCGCAACCGGGCCAGCGCCGCGGGAGCCTCGGCCCGGTTGCGCTCCTGGAAGGCGTGCAGGCGGTCGAGTTGCGACCGCTTCTCCTCTTCCGTCCCCCTCGCGAGCTCCAGCTTGTGCGGCTGGGGCTCGTCGCCGCGCGGGTTGCGGAAGGTGTTCACGCCGATGATCGGCAGTGAGCCCTCGTGCTTGCGGGTCTCGTACAGCATCGACTCGTCCTGGATCCTGCCGCGCTGGTAGCCGGTCTCCATGGCGCCGAGCACGCCGCCTCGGTCCGACAGCCGCTCGAACTCCCGCAGCACCGCCTCTTCGACCAGGTCGGTCAGCTCGTCGATGATGAACGCGCCCTGGAGGGGGTTCTCGTTGCGGGCCAGGCCCCATTCCCTGTTGATGATGAGCTGGATCGCCATCGCCCTGCGCACCGAGTCGGGCGACGGGGTGGTCACGGCCTCGTCGAAGGCGTTGGTGTGCAGGCTGTTGCAGTTGTCGTAGATCGCGATCAGGGCCTGCAGGGTGGTGCGGATGTCGTTGAAGTTCATCTCCTGGGCGTGCAGCGACCTGCCGGACGTCTGGATGTGGTACTTGAGCTTCTGCGAGCGTTCCGCCGCGCCGTACCTCTCGCGCATCGCGACCGCCCAGATCCGCCGGGCCACCCGCCCGAGGACGCTGTACTCGGGGTCCATGCCGTTGGAGAAGAAGAACGACAGGTTGGGCGCGAAGTCGTCGATCCGCATCCCGCGCGCCAGGTACGCCTCGACGTAGGTGAAGCCGTTGGCCAGGGTGAAGGCGAGCTGGCTGATGGGGTTCGCCCCGGCTTCGGCGATGTGGTAGCCGGAGATCGACACCGAGTAGAAGTTGCGCACGCGGTTCCGGATGAACCACTCCTGGATGTCGGCCATCATCCTGAGCGAGAACTCCGTGGAGAAGATGCAGGTGTTCTGGCCCTGGTCCTCCTTGAGGATGTCGGCCTGCACGGTGCCCCGCACGGTGGCGAACGTCTGCGTCCGCAGCTCGCCGGCCTCCTCCTCGGACGGTTCGCGTCCCTGCAGCGCGCGGAACCTGTCGAGGGCCTGGTCGACGGCGGCGTTGAGGAAGAAGGCGAGGATGGTCGGGGCCGGGCCGTTGATCGTCATCGACACGGAGGTGTTCGGCGCCGACAGGTCGAAGCCGTCGTAGAGCGCCTTCATGTCGTCGAGCGTCGCGATGGATACCCCAGAAGTGCCGACTTTTCCGTAAATATCCGGCCGCAGGTCGGGGTCGTGACCGTACAGCGTCACCGAGTCGAACGCGGTGGACAGCCTGGTCGCCGGCTGGCCCTCCGACAGCAGCTTGAAGCGCCTGTTGGTGCGGAACGGGTCGCCCTCCCCCGCGAACATCCTGGTGGGGTCCTCGTCGTCGCGCTTGAACGGGAACACCCCTGCCGTGAACGGGAAGGTGCCCGGCAGGTTCTCGCTCCGCAGGAACCGCAGCAGGTCGCCGTGGTCGGTGTGGCGGGGCAGCGCGACGCGCGGGATCCGGTTGCCCGACAGGGTCTCGCGCCACAGCGGCGTGTGGATCTCCCGGTCGCGCACCTTCACCACGAGCTCGTCGGCGGTGTACCGCTCCTTGACGGCCGGCCAGCCGTCGAGCAGCGCCCGGCTCTCGTCGCTCAGCTCACCGTCGGCCCGCGCGGCCAGCTCGGCCAGCCTGGCGTCGTCGCCGTCCAGGAGGGAGCGGACGGCGGCGAGCTGCTGGCGGCGGCGCGCCACCTCGGCCTGGGCGAGCGTCTCGGCGTGGTAGCCGCGGACGCTCTCGGCGATCTCGGCGAGGTAGCGCACCCGCGCGGGCGGGACGATCGCGTCGGTCTCGTGCGAGGTGCGGCCCCGCACCACCGGCAGCAGGCCGGGCCCCGCCGGCATGCCCTTGCTCGCCAGCAGTCCCTTGAGGTGCTGGTAGAGCGCGGTGACCCCGGCGTCGCTGTAGCGAGAGGCGATCGTGCCGAACACCGGCATCTCGTCGGGCGCCACGCCGAAGGCCCCGCGGTTCCTGACGAGCTGGCGGCGCACGTCGCGCAGGGCGTCCTCGGCGCCGCGCCGCTCGTACTTGTTGATCACGACGGCCTCGGCGAAGTCCAGCATGTCGATCTTCTCCAGCTGGGACGCCGCGCCGAACTCGGGCGTCATGACGTAGACGGGCACGTCCACGTGCGGCACGATGCCCGCGTCGCCCTGTCCGATGCCGGGGGTCTCGACGACGATCAGGTCGTACCCGGCGGCCCGGCAGGCGGCGAGCACGTCATCGAGGCAGGCGGGCACCTCGCTGGCTGCGCCTCTGGTGGCGAGCGAGCGGAAGTAGGTCTGGGGGCCCAGGCTGTTCATCCGGATCCGGTCGCCGAGCAGCGCGCCGCCGCCGCGCCTGCGGGTCGGGTCGATCGCGATGACCGCGATGCGCAGCTTGTCGTCGTTGTCCACCCGCAGCCTGCGCAGCAGCTCGTCGGTCAGCGACGACTTGCCCGAGCCGCCGGTGCCGGTGATGCCCAGCACGGGCGCGCGGGTGCCGCTCGCGGCCGCCGCGCGCAGGCCGTCGAGCAGGCCCTCGGGGGCGCGATCGGCCTCGATCAGGGTGATCGCCCTGGCCAGCGCCGCCTGGTCGCCCGAGGCGACGGCCTCGACCGAGGGAGAGCCGTCGAGATCGACGTCGCACTCCTCGATCAGCTTGTTGATCATGCCGGGGAGTCCGAGGCGCTGGCCGTCCTCGGGCGAGAAGACCCGGGTGACGCCGCGCGAGTGCAGGAGGTCGATCTCGTCCTGGACGATGACGCCGCCGCCACCGCCGTAGACCTTGACGTGCCCTGCGCCGTGCTCGCGCAGCAGGTCGACCAGGTAGGAGAAGAACTCCACATGCCCGCCCTGGTAGGAGCTGATCGCGACCCCCTGGACGTCTTCCTGGATGGCGGCGGTGACGACCTCCTCCACGGACCTGTTGTGCCCGAGATGGATCACCTCCGCCCCCTGGGTCTGGAGGATGCGCCGCATGATGTTGATCGCCGCGTCGTGGCCGTCGAACAGCGCAGCAGCGGTGACGAACCGGACGGGATGGAGCGGGACGTGCACGATCACTCCTTCGTGAAAGGGCCTCACTCACGAAGATACTAGGACGTCCTATTAATTCCCAAGAGACGCGACATCACGCCTGTCTTCACGCTCCCGTGGCTCATACGGCCTGCGCCGCGTCCCGGCGGGCGGCCCGGCCTGCTTCGGGACGGAAGCGATGGTGGCCACCAGGACGGGACGGCCCGTCGGCGCCGGGAGCTCCGGCTCGACCGGCTCCGCGGGCGGGCGGGATGGCGCGTTCCACGGCAGCGCGAACCTGCGGCGGACGCCGCGGCGGCGGCCCGCCAGGCGGAAGGAGACCACGACCGTGATGAGGACCATCGCGGCGAGCAGCGCCTGCGGCGTGCCCAGGAAGTCCAGCGCAGAGCCCTGCGACTCCCGCGGCCCCACCCGGACGAACGGCTGCTCGGTCGAGCGGATCTCATCCAACGGGGCGCCGGGCTTGACCAGGCGCGGCAGGCCGTACCCGACGACCTTGTCCGTCTCGCGGGTCTTGCGCTTGAGCCAGACGCGGTCGACGTTGGCCTCGATCGTGTGGATCTTCTTGCCCTCGACCCGCTCCACCACGCCGACGTGGTCGATGCCCTTGTAGCTCTTCCTGCCGCTCCAGTCGAAGAAGACCAGGGCCCCCGGCTCGGGCTTGCGTGACCAGGCGCCCTGCTTGATGAACCAGGCGGCGTGGGACGGGGTCCAGGCGAACTGGCCGACCTGGTCCGCCACGCCGGCCTTCTGCGCCGCCCACGCGATGAACATGTCGCACCACGGAGCGTTGCGATACTGCGCGTCCTGGACGCGATCCGCGTACCACTGGCCGAACTTGGTGTACTGGCCGCCTTTCTCCCGGTAGCCGACTTCCCGCCGCACCTCTTTCAACAGGGATTCCGCGATCGGGTCCAGGGTGACTCCTCCCAGAAAACCGCCAGATCACGATGGACTGTAGTAGCGGCATCGCGTTCCCGCGCGGAACACCCAGAAAGTGTCAGGCTATGTACCGAAATTTCGGTTCTGTTGCTGGTGAGACTGGCGAGGCTTACTACTATCGACGCTAGGAGCCAGCGCCGACCCGGTAGACCTGCGCCTCCCCGGCGCCCGGCGCGACCACGTCCGCCACGATGACGGTCACGTTGTCGGGAGAGCCTCCCTCGTTCGCCAGGTCGATCAGCCGCTGGACGGCCGCGCCCGGGTCTGCCACGGTGGTCAGGACCTCGTGCAGGACCTCGGGCCCGAGCACGGTCGTGAGCCCGTCGGAGCAGAGGAGGTAGCGATCATCAGGCTCGGCCTCGCGCAGCGCCATGTCCGGCTCGGCCCTGCCCTCGCTGCCCAGCACCCGGAGCACCATCGACCGCCGGGGATGAACGGCGGCCTGATCCTCCGTTATCCGCCCTTCGTCCACCATCGACTGCACAAGTGTGTGATCCTTGGTCATCTGGTAAAGAGCACCATCGCGAAGCAGGTATCCGCGGGAGTCACCAAGATGAGCCAGGGCGAACCGGTAGCCGTCCCACAGCATGGCGGTCACCGTGGTTCCCATCCCCCGGCGGGCGGGGTCGATGTCGGCCAGCTCGACCAGCCTCCGCGCCGCCTCGTGCACGGCGCTCTCAAGGGCGGCCTCCAGGTCGGAGCCCGACTCGGGAAGCGTGGCATCCAGCTCGCGCATGACAGCGATCGCGGCCGAGCTCGCCAGCTCTCCCGCCGCGTGACCGCCCATCCCGTCGGCAACCACGAGCAGCCGGCCGCTCGCGTACCCAGAATCCTCGTTCTGCTCCCTGCGGCGCCCCACGTCTGAACCGGCGGCATAGCGGATGTTGTGCTTCATACCATGCAGTAAATCATTGGTTGAAAGACTTCACAAGCAGATGCGGTGAAGACTCTTGTGAACTACTGTGGGCTCCATGAGCCACGACCCGACCGTGAACGCCGGGGACATCGCCCGGCTCGCTGGTGTCGGGCGTGCCGCGGTGAGCAACTGGCGCCGCCGCCACGACGACTTCCCGCAACCCACCGGCGGCACCGCCAACCAACCGCTGTTCTCGCTGCGCCAGGTCGAGGCCTGGCTGCGCCGCTATGGGAAGTCCTACCAGGTCTCGCTGGGAGATCGGGTGTGGCAACGCCTGAAAGCCGCGGGAGATTTGCGGCTGGGCGAGCTCGTGGCCCAGGCGGGAACGCTTCTGGCCACGGGTGAGAGCCCGCTGGAACCCGAGCTGGCCGACCTCGTGTCGGAGCTCGCCGCCCAGCATGGGGCGCTCACCGCGTACGAGTTCCTCGTCGAGCGCTACCTGGAGGCGCACTCCCGGCAGCTCTCGGTCACCCGCGACGACGTCGCCGAGCTGATGGTCAGGCTGGTCGACGCCGGCGGCACGACGATCCTCGACCCCGCCTGCGGCGTCGGCACGCTGCTGCTCGCCCCGAAGGCGGCCAGGGTGCTCGGGCAGGACCTGAGCGAGACCTCCGCGTCGATCGCCGCCGCGAGGCTGCGCCTGCGCGGCACCGAGGCGGCGGTGGTGGCGGGCGACTCGATGCGGCACGACGGCTTCGCGGGCGACAAGGCCGACGCGGTCGTCTGTGATCCGCCGTTCAACGAGCGGGCGTGGGGCTACGAGGAGCTGACCGGCGACCCGCGCTGGGAGTACGGCCTGCCGCCGCGTGGCGAGCCCGAGCTGGCCTGGGTGCAGCACTGCCTCACCCACGTCAGGCCGGGCGGCCTGGTGGCCGTGCTGATGCCTCCGGCCGCCGCCAGCCGCAGGGCGGGCCGGCGCATCAGGGCGAACCTGCTGCGGGCGGGCGCGCTGCGGGCCGTGGTGGCCCTGCCGGGGTCCGACCTGTGGCTGCTGCGCCGCCCGTCGGCGGGTGAGCGGCCGCCGTCCGAGGTGCTGATCCTCGACGCGACGGCCGACCTGTCGGTGGTCGAGCCCGCGTGGCGGGCCTACCTCGACGACCGCTCCGACCAGACCGTGCGCATCATCGACCTGCTCGCCGACGAGGTCGACATGACCCCGGCCCGTCACCAGCGCCGCGGCGACCTGGGCCGGGCGTTCGCCGAGGCCCGCGACCGCTTCCTCGCCGCCGGCGCCACCCCGCCCGACCTCCGGGTCCTCGACGAGCCGCTCGACCAGCCGGTCACCACGGTCGGCGACCTGATCAAGGAGGGGCTGATCATCGCGTTGCAGGCGCCGCCGAAGATGGCGGCGCACGGCGGCGAGCTGCCCGTGCTCACCGCCGACGACGTCGCCCACGGCACCCCGCCCTCCGGCCGCGCCACCGCCCAGCAGGGGCTGGTCCACGTGCAGCCGGGCGACGTGGTGGCGTCCTACTCCAGCGTCCGGGTGCTGGCCGACGGCGGCTGCGTGCTCGGCCCGCACCTGACGCTCTACCGCGTCGACGCGCGCAGGCTCGACCCCGACTTCCTGGCCGGCTTCCTCAGGGCCGCGGGCAGCCGGGTGACCACCGGCTCCAGCCGGTTCGACGTGCGCCGCACCCGCCTGCCGCGGCTCTCGCTCAAGGAGCAGGAGCCGTACGGCGCGGCCTTCCGGCAGCTCGCGGTGCTGGAGGACGCGCTGCGCGAGATCTCCACCCTGGGCCAGACACTGATCCGGCTGGGGCTCGACGGGCTGACCGACGGCCACCTGCACCCGCAGTCCTGACGGTGTAGTTTTTTCCCCGATGGACGGCGGGAGGGGCTAATGGTCATCGGCGACCGCTATGAGCTCGACGACCTCCCTCTCGGGCAGGGCGGCATGGGCGCGGTCTACGCCGGGCACGACAGGCGCCTCGAACGCCGGGTGGCGGTGAAGCTGCTCAGGCTGCCGAGCGGGCCCGACCAGGAGCTGGAGCGCCGCTTCATCCGCGAGGCGCGCATCCTGGCCAGGCTGGAGCATCCGGGCGCGCCGGTGCTGTACGACTTCGGCACCCACGAGCAGCGGCTCTACCAGGTCATGCAGTTCATCGAGGGCGTCACGGTCGCCGACCTGGTCATCGAGCACGGCCCGCTGCCGGTCTCCTGGGCGGCCGCCATCGCGGCCCAGGCGTGCGCGGTGCTGTCGGCGGCGCACGCGCTGTCGATCTGCCATCGCGACCTCAAGCCGACCAACCTCATGCTGTGCCCCGACGGCAGCGTGAAGGTGCTCGACTTCGGCCTGGCACTGTTGCGCGACGCGGACGTCACCACGTTCACCCGCATCGGCCAGATCCTGGGCACGCCCGCTTACATGGCGCCCGAGCAGATCCAGCGCGGTGTCGCCGAGCCGCGCAGCGACCTGTACGCGCTGGGCTGCGTCATGCACGAGATGCTGACCGGGCAGCAGCTCTTCACCGGCCCGACCGACTACGTGGTCTTCGAGAAGCAGGTCAAGGAGCGTCCGCCGACCATCCCCGGCCTGCCGCCCGAGCTGGCCAGGCTGCTGGCGGAGCTGCTGGAGAAGGAGCCGACCGACCGTCCGGCCGACGCCGACGAGCTGTATGAGCGGCTGGAGCCGTTCGCGGTGGCCCTGCCGATGCTGCCGGGCTTCCTGGCCAGGTCGCCCAGCCCGGGGCGAATGTACGCCCGGATGGTCGGGCGCGTGCTGAGCGGCTGAACACGCTCTCTCCGTAGCCCGGATCGTTACCCAACCATCGTTGACAGTGCCGTGTGATGGCCACGACTCTTGCGAGAGAGCGCTCTCTCAACCACCCCCCAGGCACGAACCCAGGAGGGTTCCATGACCCCTCGCGTCCGACGGCTCGCCCTGCCCCTGCTCACCGCGTCCCTGCTCGCCCTGACGACGGCGGCCTGCGGGGGCGGCGGCGACACCAGCACCGGGACCGCCGCGAAGCCAGGAGAGAAGATCAAGCTCACCATCGGCCTCTTCGGCGACTTCGGCTTCAAGCCCCTGTACGAGGAGTACAAGAAGACCCACCCCGACATCGAGGTCGTCGAGCAGGTCACGCAGTTCAACGACCACCACAACAACCTGATCAAGCGGCTGGCGACGAACGCGGGGGCGGCCGACATCGAGGCGGTCGAGGTCGGCTACATCAGCACGTTCACCGCCCAGCCCGCCAAGTTCTACGACCTGAAGCAGTTCGGGCTGGAGAAACGACAGGGCGACTACCTCGACTGGAAGTGGCAGCAGGGCCTGAGCAAGGGCGGCGGGCAGCTGCTGGGGCTCGGCACCGACGTGGGCGGCCTGGCCATGTGTTACCGCAAGGACCTGTTCAAGAAGGCCGGGCTGCCGACCGACAGGACCGAGGTCGCGGGCCTCTGGCCGACCTGGGAGCAGTACATCGAGACCGGCAGGAAGTTCGCCGCCGCCAACGTCGCAGGGGCCAAGTTCGTGGACAGCCCCGGTGAGATCTTCCGCGCGATGGTGAACCAGGCCCCGGTCGGGCTGTACGACGCACAGGACAAGATCACCATCGACGCCAACCCGGACGTGAAGAAGGCCTGGGACCTGTCCAACCAGCTCACCCAGAGCGGCCTGACCGCCAAGCTCGCGGCCTTCTCCCCGCCGTGGAACACCGGTTTCGCCAAGGGCTCGTTCGCCACGATCATCTGCCCGGCCTGGATGACCGGCTTCATCCAGGAGCAGGCCAAGGACTCGGCCGGCAAGTGGGACATCGCCACCGTGCCCGGCGGTTCCGGCAACAGCGGCGGCTCGCACCTGATGCTTCCCAAGCAGGGCAAGCATCCCAAGGAGGCCGCCGAGCTGATCGACTTCCTCACCTCCAAGGACAACCAGGCCAAGGTCTTCAAGGAGGAGGGGACGTTCCCGTCGATCCCGTCGCTCTACGACGACCCGTCGATCCAGAACTTCACCAAGCCGTTCTTCGGTGACGCCCCGATCGGCAAGATCTACTCCGAGGCGGCCAAGGCGCTGAAGCCGCAGCACCTCGGGCCGAGGGAGGCGGACGTCCGCGTCGTCATCGGCGACGGGCTCGGCCGGGTCGAGCAGGGCAAGCAGACGCCCGACCAGGCCTGGGCCCAGGTGCTCGAGGACGTCAAGAAGATCAAATGAGCAGCCTTCCCCTGGCGGTGCCGAGCCGGCGCCGGCGGAGCGTGCGGCACACCCTCGACGTGAGGGTGTCGCCGTACGCCTACGTGGCCCCCTTCTTCCTGCTGTTCTGCGCGTTCGGCCTGTTCCCCCTCGCCTACACGGCCTGGGTGAGCCTGCACGACTGGACGCTGCTGTCCGACGAGCACACCTTCGTCGGCCTGGACAACTTCGCGACACTGCTGGGCGACGGGTACTTCTGGAACGCGACGTTCAACACGCTGTCGATCGGCGTGCTCTCGACGGTGCCGCAGTTGCTGCTGGCCATCTGGCTGGCGCACCTGCTGAACCGGCGGCTGCGCTGGCAGACGCTGTTCCGGGTCTCGCTGCTGCTGCCCAACGTGACCAGCGTGGTGGCGGTAGTGGTGATCTTCAGCCAGCTCTTCGGACGCGACTTCGGGTTGATCAACTGGGTGCTCTCGTGGTTCGGGGTCGGGAAGATCGAGTGGGCCGCGGGCACCGCGACCTCGCACATCGCCCTCTCGATCATGATCATGTGGCGCTGGACCGGTTACAACGCGCTGATCTTCCTGGCGGCGATGCAGGCCGTCCCGCGCGAGCTGTACGAGGCGGCCACCATCGACGGCGCGTCGAGCTTCACCCAGCTCCGCAGGATCACGATCCCGATGATCCGGCCGACGATCATCTTCGTGGTCATCGTGTCCACGATCGGCGCCATGCAGATCATCGCCGAGCCCCTGCTGTTCGGCATGAGCAGCGGCAGCGGGGGCGGCGCGGTCAGCGGCGGGCCCG
Organism: Nonomuraea sp. NPDC005983; assembly: GCF_040614375.1. Lineage (NCBI taxonomy): Bacteria > Bacillati > Actinomycetota > Actinomycetes > Streptosporangiales > Streptosporangiaceae > Nonomuraea > Nonomuraea sp. NPDC005983. The sequence goes on along the minus strand of NZ_JBEXUP010000003.1, from coordinate 30,136 downwards.
ACCGGCAGTTCCAGACGCTGGCGCTGTTCGTCTACGAGCAGGGCTTCACCAAGTTCGACTTCGGTTACGCCTCGGCCGCGTCCTGGCTGATGTTCCTGGTCGTGGTGGTGGTCGCGACGGTCAACTACCTGCTGACGCGCCGGATGAGGGGCGGGCTGGCATGAGGCTGCGCTATCTCACCCTGACCGCGGTGGCCTTCTTCTCGGCCTTCCCGCTGTACTACAGCGTGGTCGTGGCCTCCAGGCATAACTCGGCGCTGGCCGAGGTGCCGCCGCCGCTGTGGCCGGGCGGGAACTTCTTCGCCAACGTGTCCAGGGTCTTCGACACCGTGCCGTTCGGGCTGGCGCTGCTGAACTCGGTCGTCGTGGCGGGGTCGATCTCGATCGCGGTGATGTTCTTCTCGACGCTGGCGGGCTTCGCCTTCGCCAAGCTGGCGTTCAGGGGCAGGAACGTCATGTTGCTGATCACGGTCGGGACCATGATGGTGCCGGCCCAGCTCGGGATCATCCCGCTCTACCTGCTCATGGTGAAGCTGGAGTGGACCGGCACGGACTACGCGCTCATCGTGCCCGCGCTGGTCAACGCGTTCGGCGTGTTCTTCATGACGCAGTACCTGTCCAGGGCGCTGCCGACGGAGCTGCTGGAGGCCGGACGGGTCGACGGGTGCACGACGTGGGGGCTGTTCTGGCACGTCGTGCTGCCCGCCGCGCGGCCCGCGGCGGCGGTGCTCGGCATGCTCACGTTCATGTCGGCCTGGAACGACTACTTCTGGCCGCTGGTCGTCCTCACCCCGGAGAACCCGACGGTGCAGGTGGCCCTGTCGTCGCTGGCGAGCGGCTACGTCAACGACTACGTCCTGGGCCTGGCCGGGACGGCGGTGGGCACCCTGCCGCTCGTCCTCGTCTTCGTCCTGTTCGGCAAGCAGATCATCGGTGGAATCATGCAAGGAGCTGTAAAAGGATGATTTTCCCGGAAGACTTTGTCTGGGGTGCCGCGACGGCTTCCTACCAGATCGAGGGGGCAGCCAAGGAGGACGGGCGGGGCCAGTCGATCTGGGACACCTTCTCCCACACCCCCGGGAAGGTGGCCGGCGGCGACACCGGGGACGTGGCCTGCGACCACTACCACCGCCACGCCGACGACGTCAGGCTCATGCGCGAGCTGCGGCTCGCGGCCTACAGGTTCTCGGTGTCCTGGCCGCGCGTGCTGCCCGAGGGCCAGGGCCGGGTCAACCCCAAGGGCCTGGCCTTCTACGACAAGCTGGTGGATGAACTCCTAAACGCCGAAATTTCGCCGTACGTCACGCTTTATCACTGGGATCTCCCCCAAGCCCTGGAGGACCGCGGCGGCTGGACGTCCCGCGACACCGCCCACCGCTTCGCCGAGTACGCCCAGATCGTCCACGAGCGGCTCGGCGACCGGGTGAGCCACTGGACCACGCTGAACGAGCCGTGGGTCGCGGCCTACCTCGGCTACGGCAACGGCGTGCACGCGCCCGGCCGCCGCGACCCCGCCGCCGCCATGCGCGCCGCCCACCACCTGCTGCTGGGCCACGGCCTGGCGGCGCGGGCGCTGCGGGAAGCGGGCGCGCGGAGCCTCATGCTGGTCGTGAACTCAGCCCCGGTGCTCACCCCCGCCCAGGTCAACGACCCGGAGGCGACGCCGGGCGAGGCGGACGCCGCCGCCGCACACCGCATCCACGCGTTGCTGACCAGGCAGTTCCTCGATCCGGCGGTGCACGGGAGCTATCCGGCGGAGGTCCTGGACGCCGCCGCGCGCAACGGCGGCCTCGGCCACGTCCAGGACGGCGACCTGGAACTGATCAACGCCCCGATCGACCAGATCGGGATCAACTACTACAACCCCTGTGTGGTGGAGGCGAGCCCGGGCGAGCCCGCCGACGCCGCCTGGCCCGGCTCCGAGGGGGTCAGGTTCGCCACCGCCGACGCGCCGACCACCGCGATGGGCTGGCCGATCGTCCCTGACGGCCTGTCGAGGCTGCTGGCGCGGCTCTCGCGCGACTACCCGCGGGTCGGGCTCATGGTCACCGAGAACGGCGCCGCCTTCGACGACGTCGTGCAGGACGGCCGCGTCCGCGACCGGGACCGGGTCGCCTACCTGCGCGGCCACCTGCGCGAGGTGCACCGGGCCATCGAGGCGGGCGCCGACCTGCGTGGCTACCTGGTGTGGTCGCTGCTGGACAACTTCGAGTGGGCGGAGGGCTATCGCCGCCGGTTCGGCATCGTGCACGTGGACTATCCGACCCAGGCCAGGACGCCGAAGGACAGCGCGCTGTGGTATCGCGACGTCATCGGGAGGAACCGGCTGTGAGGCCAAAACGGTCTTCTGTGAAGATTGGGGCTCGCTAGTGCTCGCTCGTCCCGGAGTCTCCCACCGTGTCACGTGGAACGAAGATCGTCGCGTCCCTGCTCGCCGCCGCCGTCCTCCCAGGTTGTTCGGCCCTGCTCCCCCACCCGGCGCCACCGTCGGCGGCCCCCTCCTCGGCGCCTTCCCCGACGACCTCGACGGCGGCGCCCGCCATCGACGCGGCGGGCGCGCAGCGGCAGCTGGAGACCTACGTCGACCTGAACAACAAGGCCAACAAGGCCAGGGACGGCGAGCGACTGAAGGCCTACGAGGCGGGTTCCAGCCTGCTCATCGACCAGGCGTCCTACAGGTCCAGCAAGATCCTCTACCCGAAGCAGCGCTCCTACACGCCCTTCGGGTACACCGACGCCACCTTCCACACCCCTGCGGGCCAGCCGTGGTTCGCGGCCGACGTGGTCTCCACGAACCTCGTCACGAAGAAGCCGAGCAAGGTACGGACCCTGCTGCTCTTCCGCAAGGGCGAGGACGGCTGGCGGCAGGTGTACTCGCCCTACGCCCTGGAGGCCAAGCCCTTCCTCGGCCTGGCCAAGGACGGCTCGGGCCAGGCCGTCGCGCGCTCCCTCACCGACGGGAGCGGCCTGCTCAGCTCCCCGGCCGAGTTCGTCAAGCTGTACGCCAGGCAGCTCGCCGGAAAGACCCCCACCGAGCAGCAGCGCCTGTTCGCCGACGACGCGTGGGTCAAGGACGCGGTCGCCGAGCGGGTCAGGATGAGCCAGTACGCCAAGGTCAGCACCACGGTGCGGCCGGCGCCCGACTACCCCTCCTACGCCCTGCGCACCGCCGCCGGCGGCGCGCTGGTGCTGAGCACGCTGTCCAGGACGGTCCGCTTCGACGTGAAGCCGGGCATGAACGTCTTCCACTCCAAGGAGGGCCTGCTGAAGGGCGAGTTCTACCGCTTCATGCAGCGCAGGGAGCTGATCCAGATCGTGGCCCACATCCCCGCCAAGAGCGCGCAGAACGGAAAGTTCCGGCTGGTTGCCGCGTACGGCGGAATCGTGGAAGGGTCCGGCCGCTGAACCAGCCGGCAGGTGCCATCATTCCTCTCGTGGCCTTGTACTCCCTGTGCTCCCCGCAGTGCCGGATCCCGGCATGAGGCGTCCCACGCTGGAGGCGGTCGCCGCCCGCGCCGGGGTCTCGCGCGCGACCGCGTCCCGCGTCGTCAACGGGCAGGCGACGGTGGCGCCCGGAATCCGTGACGCCGTGCTGCGCGCCATCGACGAGCTGGGGTACGTGCCCAACCCGGCGGCGCGCAGCCTCGTCACCCAGCGCACCGACTCCGTGGCCCTGGTCGTCTCCGAGCCGCCGACCAGGGTCTTCTCCGAGGACCCGCTGTTCTCCACGGTGATCCGCTCGGCGAGCGTGGAGCTGGAGGCGGTCAACAAGCAGGTCGTGCTGATGCTGGCGTCCTCGGCCGAGAGCCACGCGCGGGTGGAGCGCTACATCGCGGGCGGGCACGTCGACGGGGTCATGCTGATCTCCATGCACGGCGCCGACCCGCTGCCCGCCGCCCTGTCGCGGCTGCGCGTCCCCGTCGTCTCGTACGGCAGGCCGGCCGTGCCCGTCGAGATCCCGTTCGTCGACAACGACAACGTGGGCGGGGCCGAGGCCGCGGTCCGCCACCTGGTGGAGTCGGGCAGGCGCCGGATCGCCACGATCGCCGGCCCCCAGGACATGATCGCCGGCCAGGACCGTCTCGCCGGCTACCGCAACGTCCTGCGCGACTCCGACCGCCGCTCGATCGTCGCGGTCGGCGACTTCACCAGGGAGTCGGGCGCGGTGGCGATGCGCCAGCTGCTGGGCGACGACCCGGCGCTCGACGCCGTCTTCGTGGCCAACGACCTGATGGCGGTGGGCGCGCTGCAGTCGCTCAGGCAGGCGGGCCGGACGGTTCCCGGCGACGTCGCGGTGGTCGGCTTCGACGACATCGAGGCGGCGCAGTACACCGAGCCGCCGCTGACCACGGTCCGCCACCCGGTGGCCGAGCAGGCGGCGGCGATGGTCCGCCTGCTGCTCGGCCTGTTCGTCGGCGGCCCCGCCGACCCGGTCATCCTGCCCACGGAGCTGGTCGTCCGCGACTCCGCCTGACCGGCCCGCGGGTCAGCTTCCGGGCTCCTGGGTGCCGGCGGGCGGGGCCGTGAAGACGCGGAGCTGGAGGGCGAGAGTGCCGTAGTAGCCGACCAGCGCGGTCAGCTCGAACAGCACGCCGGGCTCCAGCTGCGCGTACTCCTCGTCGTCCAGCGCGCCGCGGGTGACCAGCGCTCGCGCCACCCGCAGCACCGCCGCCTCCTCGGGGTCGTCGAGGTGCAGCGGCGCGCCGGTGCGCAGGGCCTGGAGCTGGGCGTCCGAGAGGCCGAGGCCGCGGGCGATCGGCTCGTGGACCTCCCGCTCGAACGCGCTGTCCTGGTGGCCCGCCACCACCAGGATGGCGATCTCCCTGGCCCGGTCGCCCAGCCGGGAGCGGTAGCGGATCGCCGCGCCGAGCTCCTGCAACGCCTCACCCACCGGCGGGCTGAGCAGCATCGCGTTGAAGGGGCCGACGAGCGCGCCCTGGCCGTCGAGCATCGACCTGCCGCGCGGGCCGGCGATGATCTTCTCGTACAGGGCCAGGGCGTCCGTGTCGAGCCGGTCCGGCGGCAGCGGTGGGAGGCGGTTCATTCGAGCGATGTTAGCCAGACGGTCGTGTCGGGCGGCAGGTCCGCGTCCTCCAGCGGGCCGCTGGCGAGGACGGCCCTGCCCGGCGGGAGCGGGATCGGGCCGGGGCCCAGGTTGGTCACGCAGATCAGGCCCGACGCGCGGGTGAAGGCCAGGACGCCGTCGCCGAGCGGCAGCCAGCTGAGCGAGCCGTCGCCGAGCAGCTCCCGGCGCAGGCGCAGCCCGGTGCGGTAGAGGTTCAGCATCGAGCCGAGGTCGGCCTGCTGCGCCTCGGCCGTGAGCTTGCGCCAGCTCTCCGGCTGCGGCAGCCACGGGTGCGGCCCGCCGAAGCCGAACGGCGGCTCCTCGCCCGCCCAGGGAAGGGGGACGCGGCAGCCGTCCCTGCCCGGGTTGGCGCCCTGCGACCTGGCGTACATCGGGTCCTGGCGGAGCTCGTCCGGGAGGTCCTCGACCTCGGGAAGGCCCAGCTCCTCGCCCTGGTAGACGTACAGGGAGCCCGGCAGGGCCATCGCCAGCAGCGCCGCCGCCCGCGCCCGGCGGTAGCCGAGCTCCAGGTCGGAGGGCGCGCCGTGCAGGCGGCCTCCGTGGGCGAAGGCGGTGTCGGCCCTGCCGTACCTGGTGACGGGGCGGGTGACGTCGTGGTTCGACAGCACCCACGTCGGCGGGGCTCCGACGGGGGCGTGCGTGGTGAGCGTCAGGTCGATGACCCTGCGCAGCTCCGCCGGGTCCCAGGGGCAGGAGAGGAAGTCGAAGTTGAAGGCCGTGTGCAGCTCGTCCGGACGCAGGTAGCGGGTGAAGCGCTCCTGGTCGGGGAGCCAGACCTCGCCGATGAGGATGCGGTCGCCGTACTCGTCGGCGATCCGTCGCCAGCGGCGGTAGACGTCGTGGACCTCGTCCAGGTCCTCGTAGGCGGTCGCGGACTTGAACAGCAGGGCCGCCGAGTCGATGCGGAAGCCGTCGACGCCCCTGTCGAACCAGAAGCGCAGCACGTCCTCGAACTCCTGGTGGACCTCCTCGTTCGCCCAGTTGAAGTCGGGCTGTTCCGGGGCGAACAGGTGGAGGTACCACTGGCCGTCGGGAACCTGGGTCCAGGCCGGGCCGCCGAAGATCGACTGCCAGTCGTTCGGCTCGTCCCTGAACCAGAAGCGGTCTCTCGCCGTCCTGTCGGTGAGTGCGCGCCGGAACCAGGCGCTGGCCGTGGAGCTGTGGTTCGGCACCACGTCGATGATGATCTTGATGTCCAGCTCGTGCGCCTCCGCGATGAACTTCTCCGCCTCGGCCAGGGTGCCGAACACGGGCTCGATGTCGCGGTAGTCGGCCACGTCGTAGCCGCCGTCGGCCATCGGCGACGGGTACCACGGGTTCAGCCAGATGGCGTCGATGCCCAGGTCCTTCAGGTACGGCAGGCGCGAGCGCAGCCCGGCGAGGTCGCCGACGCCGTCGCCGTTGCCGTCGGCGAAGCTGCGCAGGTAGACCTGGTAGATCGCGGCCCCCCGCCACCACGTGTGGGACATGCTCACCCCTTGATGCTTCCGGCGGTGAGGCCCGCCATGATGTGCCGTTGGAAGAGGAAGAAGACGATGATCGTCGGGATGCTGGCGATCACCAGACCGCCCATGATCGCGTTCTGGGTGACCGCTCCCGCCGTCTGCGACAGGCCCACGCTGATCGTCATCTTGTCGCTCTCGGACATGACCAGCAGTGGCAGGACGAAGTCCCTGAAGGCGTTGACGATGGTGAAGATGGAGACCACGCCGAGGATCGGCCTGGAGACCGGCAGCACCACCGACCAGAGCACGCGCAGCGCTCCCGCGCCGTCGATCTGGGCGGCCTCGACCAGCTCTCTCGGGATGGAGTCGAAGAAGCGCTTGAGCAGGAAGATGTTGAACCCGTTCGCCGCCGCCGGGAACCACAGGCCCCACGGGTTGTTCAGCAGGTTCAGGTCCACGATCGTGACGTAGGTCGGGATCAGCACCACCATCGGCGGGATCATCAGCGTGGCCAGCATCGCGCCCAGCACCACGTTGCCGAACAGCGGCCTGAGCTTCGACAGCGCGTACGCCGCGGCGACGTCCACGGCCATCGAGAACAGCCAGCCGCCCACCGCGTAGTAGGCGGTGTTGCGCAGCAGCAGCCCGATGTCGAACAGGTCCCACGCCTCGACGAACGCGTCGAGCGTCGGGTGGGCGGGGAAGAGCGACGGCGGCATCTGGGCGAGCTCCTCGCCCGTCTTCATGGCGCCGGTGATCATCCAGTAGAGCGGGAAGACGAAGATCAGCGTGAAGCCCACCACGACCGTGACCAGGACGGTCCAGTAGATCCGCCGCCCCCACCTGCTGTTGAGCTGGTGCGGGGAGACGATCGTGCGGAACTGCACCTCGATCGGCTTCGGCCTGCGTCTCTCCCGTCTCCGCCCGGTTACGGCGCGCGCGCCGACGGAGATCATGCCTTGTCCTCCCGGGTCAGCCGGAGCTGGAAGGCGGCGAAGACGAGCAGCACGATCATGAGCATCATGCCGAGCGCGCCGCCCGCGCCGTAGTTCTGGTACGTGAACGCGTACTGGTACATCAGGTAGGCGACGGTGACCGTGGCGTTCTCCGGGCCGCCGCCTGTGAGCATGTACGGCTCGATGAACACCTGCATGGTGGCCACGATCTGCAGCATCAGCATGAGCAGCAGGATCAGCCGCGTCTGCGGGATGGTGACGTGCCGGATCCGCTTGAGGATGCCGGCTCCGTCCAGCTCGGCGGCCTCGTACAGCTCCGGCGGGATGTTCTGCAGGGCGGCGAGGTAGATCAACGTGGCGGCGCCCATGTTCATCCAGGTCGAGACGATGATCAGGGAGATCAGCGCGGTGGCCGAGGAGTCCAGCCAGGCCAGGGCGGGCAGCTGGAAGAAGCCCAGGATCTGGTTGAACAGGCCGGGCCCCGGGTCGAAGAACCACTTGAACAGCAGCACCGCCACGATCGGCGGCAGCATGACCGGCAGGTAGACCACGAACCGCAGGTAGGCGCGGGCGTGGCGGAGCTCGTTGAGCACGAGCGCGACGACGAACGGCACGGCGTAGCCGCACACCAGCGCGAGGAAGGTGAACTCCACGGTGTTCAGCCAGGCCTGGCCGAACGCCGGGTCCTGGCTGACCGCGCGGAAGTTGTCCAGCCCCACCCAGGTGGGCGGGTCGACCAGGTTGGTCTTCTGGAAGCTCAGGATGAACTCCCTGGCCATCGGATACCAGGCGAACACCGCGAAGCAGGCGAGCGCCGCGCACAGGAACCCGTAGGCCGTCAGGTTGCGTCTCAGAACACCCATGCGGGTCAGCCCTTGGCGGCCAGCATGGCGTCGGCCTTGGCTGCCGCGTCGGAGAGCAGCTGGTCGATGTTCGCGTCCTGACGGCTCAGCACGCCGGACATGGCCACGTCGAGGATGGCGTACAGCTCCTGCGCGTGGGCGGGCTCGGCCTTCGGCGGGATGGCCGCGGCGGCCTGCACGTACGGCTCGTAGTTCTGCACCGGCAGCGAGGCGTTCGTCACCCGGTCCTGCTGGATGGCCTTGCCGGTGGGCGAGTCGCCGTACACGGCGTTGTCGGGGACCCCGACGGGGTTGCCGATGCTCTTGCCCCTGGCGAAGTCGAAGCGTCCCTTGCCCACGGTGTTGAAGCGGAAGTCGACCCACTCCAGGCCCGCCTTGGCCTCCTGCGGGGTGGCCTTCGGGTTGATCATGAAGGCTTCGCCGCCGCTCAGGGACGCCTTCGCCTCGGGGAAGCCGGTGATGCCGTAGTCGGCGACGTTGCCCTTGAACTTGTTGACCACGTCGGTGACCACGTCGGGCGCGCCGAGCATCATGCCGACCTTGCCGCTGCCCATCGCCATCATCAGCGACTCCCAGCCGACCAGGAGCTTGTTGCCCATGCTGTTGTCGACCCAGCGCATGTCGTGCAGGTTCTGCAGCACGGCCTTGCCCTCGGGCGAGTTGAACGCGGCCTTCTTGCCGTCCTCGGTGAGGATGCTGCCGCCCCGGCCGTAGATGGCCTGGGTGAAGTGCCAGCCGCCGGTGTTGCCGCCGGAGTACTCGCCGTAGCCGACGTAGCCGGGGCCGAGCCCGGCGATCTTCTTGGCCGCCTCGCGGATCTCGGCCCAGGTCTTGGGGGGCGCGTTGGGGTCCAGGCCCGCCTGGGTGAACAGCTTGCGGTTGTAGACCAGGCCCACGCCGTAGTGGACGTTGGGCACGCCGTACACCTTGCCGTCCTTGGTGACCAGCTCGCGCACGTCGGGACGCAGGTCGTTCCAGTTCTTGATCTCGCCGGTGTACTGCGTGATGTCCAGCGCCTGGCGCTGTCCGATGACGTCGGCGTAGTTGGTCACGGGCACCACGAAGACGGTCTCCATCTGGCCGCCCGCCAGTTTCGGCCCGAACGTCTTGGGGTCGAAGCAGGGCTGCTGGTCCGTGCTCTTGACCGTCACGCCGGGGTGGGCCTTCATGAACGTGGCCACGTCGTCGTCCCAGGCCTGGCGCTCCTTCGGCGCGGACTTGGCGGGCTGGCAGGCCACGGTGATCGTCACCGGTGCGGCGCCGCCCGCCGTGGGCTTGGCCGGCTCGCTCGAACCACAGGCGGTGGCGGAGAGCCCGAGCACGGTGACGATGAACAGCCCTGTGGATCTTCTCTGCATGGGTCTGACCCTTCTGATGCGAGGTGCCCACACCATAGGATCGCTGACCGAACACTGCAATATTTCGACGGACTATTGCAAGATAACGACTGCATTACGCCCGAGCGCGAGCAGTGGACGCCCTGACCACCAGCTCCGGCTCGAACAGCAACTCGTCGGCGGGCACCACGGCCTTGTCGATCTGCGCGACGAGCAGGTCGACGGCCGCCCTGCCCATCGCGTCGATCGGCTGGCGGACCGTGGTCAGCGGCGGCTCCGTGCAGTTCATCAGCGCGGAGTCGTCGAAACCGATGACCGACACGTCGTGGGGCACGGACAGCCCGGCGCGGCGGGCGGCCCTGATCGTGCCGAGCGCGAGCAGGTCGCTGGCGCAGATCACCCCCGTCACCCCCCGCCTGACCAGCCTGGACGCCGCCGCGTGCCCGCCCTCCAGGGAGAACATGGTGTGCTCGACCAGGGCGGGGTCGCCGCCCGCCGCCTGGAACGTCTCCAGCTTGCGCCGCGAGGGCATGTGGTCCTTCGGCCCGAGCACCATGCCGACGCGCTCGTGGCCGAGGGCGCGCAGGTGGGCGAGCGCCATCTCGGCGGCCACCACGTCGTCGCACGACACCTGCGGGAAGTCGAGGCGCTCGACGGCCGCGTTCACCAGGACCGTCGGCAGCTTGCGTTCGTGCAGCAGCTCGTAGTGCCCGTGCGCGGCGTCGGCCTGCGCGTACAGGCCGCCCGCGAAGACCACGCCGCTGACCTGCTGCTGCAGCAGCAGGTCCACGTAGTCGGCCTCGGAGACCCCGCCGACCGTGCGGGTGCACAGCACGGAGGTGAACCCCTGCTGCGCGAGGGCGCCGCCGACGACCTCGGCGAACGCCGGGAAGATCGGGTTCTGCAGTTCGGGCAGGACCAGCCCCACGAGCCTGGCCCTGTCGCCGCGCAACTGGGTGGGCCGCTCGTAGCCGAGCACGTCGAGCGCGGTCAGGACGGCTTCGCGGGTGGCTTCCGACACCCCGGGCTTGCCGTTGAGCACGCGGCTCACGGTCGCCTCGCTCACCCCGACCTTCTTGGCCACCTCTGCGAGTCGTCGTGTCATGCGCAAACTATACGGCTGTCAGCGCAAATACTTGCAACCGCTTACGCGGATCGGACGTCACCACTTGCGGAGGCCGGTGCGGGACTCGTCGCCTTTCAACCCGCTTTGACCAGCAGGAAAGCCCCCGACAGCCCATAGCCTGCCTGTCAATAGTTTGCGAAACCTCGTCGAAATATTGCTGTCATCTGTTTGACAGCCTATGGTTCGGCCATCCGTCTCCTTCGAAGGGCCAACCCCCATGAGAGCTCTCTTAGCCGCCCTTACGTTAGTGCTCGGAGTCCTGGTCAGCCCCGCCCTCGCGGCCGAGACCAACCTCGCGGCAGGCAAGCCCGCCACCGCCAGCAGTTACACCGACGTCTACCCCGCCCCCAACGTCACCGACGGCGACCAGGCCACCTACTGGGAGTCGGCCAACAACGCCTTCCCGCAGTGGGTCCAGGTGGACCTGGGCGCGACGGCCACCGTCGACAAGCTCGTGCTCAAGCTGCCGAACGGCTGGCCGAGCCGCACCCAGACGCTGACCGTGCAGGGCAGCGCCGACGGTTCGGGCTTCACCCCACTCGCCGCGTCGGCCACCTACACCTTCGCGCCGACCGCCACCGTCACCCTCACTCCGGCAGCCGCCCGGTACGTCCGGCTGCAGATCACCGCCAACACCGGGTGGCCCGCGGGCCAGCTCTCCGAGTTCGAGGTGTACGGCCAGCCCGGCGACGGCGGCGGAGACGGGACGAACCTGGCGACAGGCAAGCCGATCACCGAGTCGTCGCACACCCAGACCTACGTGGCAGCCAACGCCAACGACGGCAACGTGGCCACCTACTGGGAGGGGGCGGCGTACCCGAACCTGCTGACCGTCCAGCTCGGCGCGAACGCCGACCTCACCTCGGTGGTCCTGAAGCTCAACCCCGCCCCGGCCTGGGCCAGGCGGACGCAGACCATCCAGGTACTCGGACGTGAGCAGAGCGCGAGCGGGTTCACCAGCCTGGTCGCGCAGGCCACGTACACCTTCGACCCGGCCTCGGGCAACACGGTGACGATCCCCGTCACGGCCAAGGTCGCCGACGTGCAGCTGAGGATCACCGCGAACTCCGGCGCGCCCGGCGGGCAGGTCGCCGAGTTCCAGGTCTTCGGCACGCCGTCCGCCAACCCCGACCTGACGGTCACCGGCGTCACCGCCAGCCCGGCCGCGCCGGTCGAGACCGACACGATCACGCTGTCGGCCACGGTCAGGAACGCGGGCACGACGGCGTCCGGGGCGACCTCGGTCTCCTTCTACCTGGGCAGCACCAAGGTCGGCAGCGCCGCCGTCGGCGCGCTCGCCGCCGGGGCCTCCGCCACCGTGACCGCCGGCATCGGCGCCAGGGACGCCGCCACCTACCAGGTCACCGCGAAGGTGGACGAGGACGACAAGGTCATCGAGACGAACGAGACGAACAACTCCCTCACCGTCCCGCTGACCGTGAAGCCGGTGGACACGGCCGACCTGGTCGCGTCCTCGGTGTCGTGGACTCCCAGCAACCCGGCGCAGGGCGACAGCGTGACCTTCGCGGTCTCGGTCAAGAACCAGGGGACGATCGCGACGTCCAGCGGCTCGCACGGCCTCACGCTGACGGTCGCCGACGCCTCGGGCACGGTCGTCTCGACGATGACCGGCTCCACCAGCGGCGTCATCGCCCCCGGCGCGACAGCCAGCCCCATCTCCATGGGCGCCTGGACCGCGGCCAACGGCCGGTTCACGGTCAAGGTGGTGCTCGCCGACGACCCCGCCGAGCTGCCGGTCAAGCGCGCCAACAACACCAGCACGCAGCAGCTGTTCGTCGGCCGCGGCGCGCACCTGCCGTACGACACCTACGAGGCCGAGGACGCGGCCATCGGCGGCGGCGCCGTCCGCGTCGGCCCGAACAGGACCATCGGCGACCTGGCCGGCGAGGCGTCCGGGCGCAGGGCCGTGACGCTCGGCACGACCGGCTCGTACGTCGAGTTCACCACCAGGGCCAGCACGAACACGCTGCTGACCAGGTTCTCCATGCCCGACGCGCCGGGCGGCGGCGGCACCACCTCCACGCTGAACGTCTACGTCGACGGCGTCTTCCTCAAGGCCATCGACCTCACCTCGCGCTACGCCTGGCTCTACGGCGCGGAGGCGAGCCCGAACAACTCGCCGGGCTCGGGCACCCCCAGGCACATCTACGACGAGGCCAACCTGCTGCTGGGCACGACCGTCGCACAGGGCAGCAAGATCAGGCTGCAGAAGGACGCCGCGAACGGCTCGACCTACACGATCGACTACGTCGACTTCGAGCAGGTCTCGCCCATCGCCAACCCGGACCCCGCGCACTACGCCGTCCCGGCCGGCTTCACCCAGCAGGACGTGCAGAACGCGCTCGACAAGGCCCGCCAGGACAGCACGCTGACCGGCGTCTACCTGCCTGCCGGCGACTACCAGACGTCCGGCAAGTTCCAGGTGTACGGCAAGGCCGTCAAGCTCGTCGGAGCAGGCCCCTGGTACACCCGCTTCTACGCGCCGTCGGGGCAGGAGAACACCGACGTCGGGTTCCGCACCGAGGCGTCGGCCAACGGCTCGACGTTCGCGAGCTTCGCCTACTTCGGCAACTACACCTCGCGCATCGACGGCCCGGGCAAGGTGTTCGACCTGTCCAACGTGGCGAACATGGTGATCGACAACATCTGGGTGGAGCACCAGGTCTGCATGTACTGGGGCAGCAACACCGACAACATGACGATCAAGAACTCGCGGATCCGCGACACGTTCGCCGACGGCCTCAACATGACCAACGGCAGCACCGGCAACCTGGTCACCAACGTCGAGGCCCGCTCGACCGGCGACGACAGCTTCGCGCTGTTCTCCGCCATCGACAACAACCCCGGCGAGCAGCGCGACAACGTCTTCGAGAACCTGACGTCGCTGCTCACCTGGCGGGCGGCCGGCGTCGCCGTCTACGGCGGCTACGCCAACACCTTCAGGAACATCTACGTCGCCGACACGCTGGTCTACTCGGGCGTCACGATCAGCTCGCTGGACTTCGGCATCCCGATGAACGGCTTCGGCGCCAGCCCGCCCACGAGCTTCGAGAACATCTCGCTGGTCAGGGCCGGCGGCCACTTCTGGGGCCAGCAGACCTTCCCGGCGATGTGGTTGTTCTCGGCGTCGAAGGTGTTCCAGGGCATCAGGGTCAGCAAGCTGGACATCGTCGACCCGACCTACCACGGCATCATGTTCCAGACGAACTACGTGGGCAACCAGCCGCAGAACCCCGTCACGGACACCGCCTTCACCGACGTCTCGATCAGCGGGGCGCACCGGAGCGGCGACGCCTTCGACGCCAAGTCCGGGTTCGGCATCTGGGCCAACGAGCTGCCGGAGCCCGGCCAGGGGCCGGCCGTCGGCTCGGCCACCTTCGCCAACCTCAGGTTCTCCGACAACGCCCAGAACATCAGGAACACGACCTCGACGTTCACCATCAACGTCAACTAGGGAGCAACGTCAGCTAGGGAGCTCGGCCCTGACGGGCAGCCCCTGCCAGTCGCTCGCGCTGGTCACCGCGGCGGCGCTCAGCAGCGCCCCGCGGTGCAGCCGTTCCTGCGGGGTCAGCCCGTCCAGGGCCGCGCTGATGTACCCGGCCACGAACGCGTCGGCCGAGCCGGACGTGTCGACGATCGGCACCTGGATGACGGGCTGGTCGTAACGGACCCGATCCGCCCGCACGCTGGCGCCCTTGCCGCCGCGGTTCACCACGACCTCGCGCTCGGGGGTCAGTGCGGGCTTGACCAGGTCCAGCTCGTCCTGGTCGAGGAAGAGCAGGTGGGAGTGGCAGGCGAGCTCGCCGAGCACCTCCTCGGCCTCGCGCACGGACGGCCACAGGTCGGGGTGGTACTCGACGGTGAAGGAGATCATCACCTCCGCGGTCCTGGCCGCGGCGACGGCGGCCCGCACCGCCTCCAGCACGTCCCTGCCGAGCGCCGCCGTGACGCCGCTGACGTGCAGCATCTTGGACGCGGCGATCCGGTCGATCGGCACGTTCCCCGGTGACAGGCCCGAGCCCGCCGATGCGGTGCGGTAGTGCGTGACGTGCGGCTGCCCGCCCACGCGCGACTCCCTGAGCAGCAGCCCGGTCCGCGCGCCCGCGGCCACCCGCATGTCCGTGACGTCCACGCCCTCGCCCCGCAGGACGGTGAGGATCCTGGCGCCCAGCTCGTCGCCGCCCACCTTGCCCAGGTAGGCGCACTGGTGCCCGAGCCTGGCCAGGGCGATGGCCAGGTTGAACTCGGGGCCGGTGACGTCCAGCCTGGCCTCGCTCTCGTGGCGGACCCTGCCGCTGGACACCACGCCCAGGGCCTCACCCAGCGTGTAGACGTCGGTCATGCGCCAGACTGTAGTCCCCCCAAGAGCACGCAAATCGGATTTTTGCCTAACGGTGCTGGTGGGGGGCGTGATCAAATTTTTTCTATATTTTTAGCCAACCTTCTTCCCTTCTCGTGCCTCAAAGTAGTAGAGGGGCCGGCGATCCCGAGCCGGCCCTAGCGTTACGGGGAAATGAGAGGAATCAGCACCCTCATGAAGAAGATCACTGTAGGCATCGTCTCCGCCGTCGTCGGCGGAGCCCTCCTGGTGACCGGCGGGCCCGCGTTCGCCGCCAAGAAGGCACCCACGGTCGAGATCCAGTCGATCTCGCCGAACCCGGTCGTGGTCAAGGCCGGTAGCGAGACGGAGGCCTTCTTCAAGGTCGCCGCCAGCTCGGACCTCGACAGCGTCAAGCTCAGCGTCCAGCCGGTCAACCCGAAGATGCGCACGCTCGCGGCCAAGGACGTCAAGCCGCTGGAGAGCTGGCGCTTCTCCGTCCCGTTCAACGAGAACGACCAGGACGGCAAGTGGAAGGCCACCGCCACGGGCGTCAAGGACGGCAAGGTCGTCGTCACCGACGACGCCTACTTCTCCGTGGAGATCCAGCAGGGCAAGGCCGACACCCGCATCTCGCGCTTCAGCGCCGACCCCAACAAGGTCCGCAAGGGCAAGACCATCGAGTTCACCGGCCGTCTCCAGGCCAACGACGATGGCTGGGAAGGCGTTCGCGGTGAGAAGGTGAGCATCTACTACCGCGCCGACGGCTCGAGCGGCTGGAAGTGGGTCGCCAACAGCAAGACCCGCTGGGGTGGCAAGTTCTACGCCACCACCCGCGCCTACCGGAGCGGCTCGTTCAAGGCCGTCTTCGAGGGCAACGACGAGCTGACCGGCTCCGAGAGCGGCAGCGACTACGTCCGCGTGGTCAAGCGCTGGTGGCACTGAGCACCAACTGACTGAAGGCCCGGTTCCCGCTCCTGCGGGGCCGGGCCTTCGGCATTTTTCACGCCCGCCACCTCCTCGCCCGGCAGAGGCCGGGCCTTCGGCATTGCCACGCCCGCCACCTCCTCGCCCTGCCGTTCCCTGCCCCCGCCCGCCCCCTGGCCCGCCCGTTCCCCCGGCCCCGCGCTCTCCCCCACCTGCGCGCTTCTTACCGTGAATAGGTGACGCCCTACGGGTAGCGTCCTGGTATGGGTGAGGACCTGCTGAGACAGTGGAACCCGTTCGACATCTTCGACACCGAGGCGGCCAGGCTCGACGGCTTCTTCTCGGGGCTCGCGGAGGGCGACGAGGAGTGGCAGCGGCCGTCCCGCTGCGCGGGCTGGTCCGTCCGCGACGTGCTCGCCCATCTCGCGGGCGAGGAGCTGTACAACCACGCCTGTCTCGACGGGAACGTCCAGGACCTGCTCGCCCGGCTCGCCAGAGAGGGAGTGAACGGCTTCCACGACTTCAACGAGTGGTCCGTACGGCAACGCCGAGCGCTGCCGGTGGGCCAGGTGCTGGACGAGTGGCGCACGCAGAACGGCGAGACCCGCGCCCGCATGCGTGCGCTCGGCCGCGACGCGCTGATCGACACGATGGCCGGGCCGTATCCCGTGGGGTGGCAGACCTTCCACTACGACTCGGAGTACGCGACGCACGCCGACGACGTCGGCGCGCCCGTCTCGGACGAGGAGGCCGACGGCAGGACACTGTGGCGGGTCGCGGTGGGCCGGTTCGTGCTGGCCGAGCAGGAGTCGAAGGCGCAGGTGGAGCAGACGGCCGACGAGATCTGGGTGTGCGCCGACGGGGTGACCACCACGCTGTCGTACCCGGAGTTCGTCATGGCCACGGTGGCCCGCCTGGGGCCCGGCCACGAACTGGACCCGCGCGTCGCCGCAGCCCTGAGGTGCCTGGCCTGAGGTGCCTGGCCTGAGATGCCTGGCCTGAGATGCCTGGCCTGGCCTGAGGCGTCTCGGGGCCTGAGGGAGGAGGCCGATCATGTGGTTGCGGAATCGGGCGGGCACCGAGCCGGTGACCGCGCTCAGTGCGCTGCGTGCCCGGCGGGTCCTGTCGATCATCGCTCTGGTGGTCGGCGTGGCGGCGGCGGGGTTCTTCGGCTGGCTCGCGGCAGGCACTGGAGAGGCGGTCTGGGGCTGGGAGGCTGCGATCGCGGCCGCGGTGTCCGTCATCGCGGCGGTCGACCTCGCGATGATCGCCAGGCACCGCCGCCAGAACTCGCCGCCCGGACACCATCAGGAGCAGTCGGGTCGGTGATCGCCAGGGCTCGGCGTCGGGTCGTTGATCGCCAGAGGGCCCGCCAGGTCAGGACGTCGCCACGGCGAGTACCAGCAGGATCACCGTGAGTACTCCGGCCAGGACGACCACCCATACATGGCCGAGTGCCCACATCCTGATCCGCTCGCCGTACAGACGGGGCGACGAGTCGCCGCCCTCGATCCTGTTGATCGCCGCCACGCGCCTGGCCAGATCGGGATCCTCCAGCTCCAGCGCCTGCTCGATCTCAGCGAGGATGCGGCGTTCCTTCCCAGAGAGACTCATTGCGATCACCATCGCTTCCACGCCGGTGAAAGCCTTGTACCCATTAGTAACCACCGCATGCGCCGCCCGCGGCTCGTGCGGACGCTTCGATGATGACACCGATTCGCCGCGACGGCACCCCTGACCGGCGACCTGGTGGAACGACGAAGCCCCCGGTCTCCCGGCTTGGGGGAGACCGGGAGATCGGGGGCCTGACGTCACCGCTTGCCGTAGCGCTGCCTGAAGCGCTCGACGCGCCCGGCGCTGTCGAGGACGCGGCCGCGGCCGGTGTAGAACGGGTGGCTCGCCGACGAGACGTCGACGTCGACGACGGGGTAGGTGTGGCCGTCCGCCCACTCGACGGTCCTGTTGCTCGTCAGGGTCGAACGGGTGAGGAAGGCGAAACCCACGCTCGGGTCACGGAACACCACGGGACGGTACGAGGGGTGCAGGTTCTTCTTCATGCCCCCTCCAACCAGGCGACAACGGTTTTCATTCCGCGGCCTCCAGCTCCCACCACCGGTCACCACATACGACGAACCCACGACCACGGCGCAAGGCGATCGCCGTGGGCGAACAGGGCGATCGCACTCCGGCGAACACGTAAGGTAGCCGCATGGATACCCCCATCGAGGTCCTCCACCGCGTGTTCGGCTACGACTCCTTCAGGGCGGGTCAGCAGGAGATCATCGAGCACGTGGTGGCGGGCGGCGACGCGCTCGTGCTCATGCCCACCGGCGGCGGCAAGTCGCTGTGCTACCAGATCCCGGCGCTGGTGCGTCCCGGGGTCGGGGTGGTGGTCTCGCCGCTGATCGCGCTGATGCAGGACCAGGTCGACGCGCTGACCGCGCTGGGGGTGCGGGCGGGCTTCCTCAACTCGACGCAGGACTTCGCGGAGCGGCAACAGGTGGAGTCCGCGTTCCTGGCGGGCGAGCTCGACCTGCTCTACCTCGCACCCGAGCGGCTCAGGGTCGAGGCCACGGTGCGGCTGCTGGCCAAGGGCGAGATCTCGATGTTCGCCATCGACGAGGCCCACTGCGTCTCTCAGTGGGGGCACGACTTCAGGCCCGACTACCTGGCCCTGTCCGAGCTGCGCGAGCTGTGGCCGGAGGTGCCGCGCATCGCGCTGACCGCCACCGCCACCCCGGCCACCCACGCCGAGATCTCCTCGCGGCTGGGGCTCGACGGGGCCAGGCACTTCGTGGCCAGCTTCGACCGTCCCAACATCCAGTACCGCATCGCGCCCAAGAGCGAGCCCAAACGGCAGCTCCTCGAGTTCCTGCGCACCGAGCACCAGGGCGACGCCGGCATCGTCTACTGCATGTCGCGCGCCTCGGTCGAGAAGATCGCCGCGTTTCTGGTCGAGAACGGCGTCGACGCCGTTCCGTACCACGCCGGGCTCGACTCCCGTACCCGCGCTGCGCACCAGGCCCGCTTCCTGCGCGAGGAAGGGCTGGTCGTGGTGGCCACCATCGCGTTCGGCATGGGCATCGACAAGCCCGACGTCCGGTTCGTCGCCCATCTCGACCTGCCCAAGTCCGTCGAGGGCTACTACCAGGAGACCGGGCGGGCCGGGCGCGACAGCCTGCCCGCCACCGCCTGGATGGCGTACGGCCTGCAGGACGTCGTGCAGCAGCGCAAGCTGCTCACGGAGGGCGACGAGGCGCACCGCCGCCGCCAGGCGCTCCACCTCGACGCGATGCTGGCGCTCTGCGAGACCGTCGGGTGCCG
The DNA here is from genome assembly GCF_040614375.1 of Nonomuraea sp. NPDC005983. Lineage (NCBI taxonomy): Bacteria > Bacillati > Actinomycetota > Actinomycetes > Streptosporangiales > Streptosporangiaceae > Nonomuraea > Nonomuraea sp. NPDC005983. Next base: position 10,734 of record NZ_JBEXUP010000003.1, on the reverse strand, counting down.
CCGGGTGATGCTGCTCGACTACTTCGGCCAGGAAGGGTCCGAGCCGTGCGGCAACTGCGACACCTGCCAGGCGCCGCCCGAGTCGTGGGATGGCACGGTCCCCGCGCAGAAGGTGCTGTCGGCCGTGCTGCGGCTGGCACGGGAGCGGCGGCAGAAGTTCGGGGTGGGGCAGATCGTCGACATCCTGCTCGGCAAGCAGACGGCCAAGGTGCTGCAGCACGGCCACGAGTCGCTGACCGTGTTCGGCATCGGCACCGAGCTCGGCAACGCCGAATGGCACGGCGTGGTACGCCAGCTTCTGGCGCAGGGGCTGCTGGCCGTCGAGCCCGACTACGGGGCCCTGGTGCTCACCGACGCCAGTGCTGATGTGCTGCGCGGCCAGCGCCAGGTGCCGCTGCGCCGCGACGCCCCCCGTCCCCTGCGCGCCAAGACGGCCGCCGCCGCCAAGTCCCGCCCGGCGGCCGAGCTGCCGCAGGAGGCCGCCCCGGTGTTCGAACGGCTCCGCGCCTGGCGCGCGGCCACGGCCAAGGAGCAGGGGGTACCCGCGTACGTCATCTTCCACGACGCGACACTGCGCGAGATCGCCACGCTGGCGCCGTCCACGCTGGAGGAGCTGGCGACGGTCAACGGGGTGGGCGAGAACAAGCTGGCCAAGTACGGCGAACAGGTCCTGGAGGCGCTCACCGCCTGATCCTCAGCCGTTCACCCGCGCAGCCGCCGACTCCCTGGTGCGGTCGCCGGGGCTGCTGCTCGCCGTGACGACGTATCTCGCCGCCACCACCTGTCGACGGTGGATGGCCCCCGGCCTGCGAGGCCCGATGAGCGAGCGGTGCTGTCTCCATGCGGGGCGTCTATTCGTCGGTGGGGACCTTCGTGATGGACGGATGGACCGCGACGAACAGCCTGTGCTCGCGTCCGCCCTCGGCGTTCTCGTCGTGGTACTTGCTGACCAGCGAGGCGACCGTGTTCGACAGTTCCTCGGCGAAGGCCGCTCTGTCGGCGGCCGACGCGAACCGTACGTCGGCGTCCAGGGCGAACGTCGCCACCCGCTTCCGCGCCCTGTCCGCGCCCGCGAGGAGGGTGCCGACATCGCGCACGAGGCGCGCCGCCAGCGCCAGCAGCCAGCGGGCCGAGAGCTGGTCGGGCGATCGGGCGGGGTCGGGCTGCACCGCCGCCAGCGCCGTGGGCGAGATCACGTACGAGGCGGCGGAGGCCTGCATCACCCGCTCCGTGCAGTTGCCCTTGCGCCGCTCCTCGACCAGTTCCACCAGCCCGTGCCGCTCCAGCGCCCTGAGGTGGTAGTTGACCTTCTGCCTGGCCAGCCCGACCTTGGCGGCCAGGGTCGTGGCCGAGCCCGGCTCCGACAGCTCGGCCAGCAGCCGGGCGCGCACCGGGTCCAGCGACATCTCGGCGGCGGCCGGGTCCTCAATCACCGCGACTTCATGCATGACTCAACGCTGACACCGACAATTATTACTGTCAAGGTCTCGACAGTTGTCGAAGCGCCACACGCGCCCTCGTCGCGCCATTGTCCTCTCCCATTCCGTCCCGCCGCGCGCCGTCACCTCCCTCGACGCGGACGGGCGAATCTCCGCTGGGCGACCGTCAAGGTCTCCGCGGCCGTCCGGCGGCCTGGTGCGGGTCACGGCCGAGGAAGGCCAGCAGGCGATCGGCCGCCGAGGCGTGCGGCGGGAGGGCTCGCGGTGCGGCGAACCGGTCGGGACGATCATCGGCCGTGACGAGGAGGGGCGCCAGGCCGAACAGCTCCTCGGCCATCGGCTCCGGGATCGGCACGGAACCGCCGCAGGCCCGGCCGACGTCCCAGCCGTGTACGGCGACCTCGACGGCCCCGACGGTGGCCACCATCGCGGACGTCAACCAGCAGTCGCCGACCACCACCCGGCCACGTGCCACGCCGGCCCACGCCCCCAGCAGCCCAGAGGCGCCCCTGCGAAGAGCGAGCACCGGATCGCCCGGCCCGCCCCCGAACGGGTTCGCGGGGCGGACGGCACCCGCGATCGCGGCCTGGTGCAGGGCGGCGACGGAGTCGTTCAGGTGGCACAGGAGGGCGCGTAGGTCCCAGGCCGCACAGGGGGTTGGGCGGGTGAGGGAGTTGGGGGTGACCAGGCACAGGGTGCCAAGGGTGTAGGCGACGGCTCGCTCCAGCAGGGCGACGCCCCCCAGAAGGGCCGCCCGGGCCTGCTCCTCGGTCATCGGATGCTCGCAGCGAAGCGTTTCATGGCCACCTTCCTTCACAGGGGAAGACAGCGGAGCGGCGGAGAAATCATCGGCCCGGCGACGAATTCCCGGCGCAAATCCTCCATAAACCAGGCAAAAGCACCTTCAGAAGGGGAGATCGACGCGCCAAGCCGACCGCACGGAACGGGCACGGGCCGGGCTCCCCCGGCGAAGGCCGCAGGGGCCACAAGGGGCCGGTTGCCGGAGTTGAGGGGCGAATGGTGCGCGCGTGCAGCTGTCAGCCCGTCCCGTACGTCTCCGGAGAAGCCGACGAGGTTGATTTTCATGACGAAAAGCTGCGGCGTGGATTTCGCCAATTAGCCGGCACGGGTTCCCGCGTATTCTCTGTGGCATGGATCCGAACCTGGGTCGCGACGAATGGGGTGATCGGGGAAGGCGCCGCACCTTCGTCCCAGGTTGCCTGGTTCTCTGCATCCTCGGCGCGTTTATCTGGATAATCGCGTTGAGCATTGTCGTTTATTTGATCGTGCGATCTTAAAAGCGTCTGGAACCTCGTGGCGCGCTGGAGCGTACGTGAGGCATGAGAAGGTTGATGACCATGGCCGTGCTCGTCCTGACAGCCGGATGCGCGGCCGGATGCGCGACCGGCGGGCGGGCGGCGGCCTCGCCCAGCGCCGCACCCACCACCTCTGGCACACTCGCGGCGGCCTCGCCGAGCGCCGGGCTGTCCACCGCACGCACGTCCGCCACCCCGGCCGTGACCAGCGCGGGCTGTAACGGCTCGTCGGTGGTCAGGCAGGGTGGCGACGGCTTTCCCGAGGTACGCGGTGTGGCGACGGACGCCGAGTTGTGGGGGCTGCTGTTCGCGCCGGTGCCGTTCCGGCGCGGCGAGGAGATCAAGATCGTGTGGCGGATGACGGGCGAGGGGCCGCTGAAGGTCACCGCCACGCTCCCCGACGGGACTCGGGCCAGGCGCGTGTTCGGTCCGGAGCGGCACAGCGGGTCGAACTGGGAACGTCCGGGCGAGGAGTGGGGGACGGGGTTCGCCTTCCCGAAGAAGGGGTGCTGGAAGCTGGAGCTGACCCGGACCCGCGGGTCCGGGTACGTCTGGCTGCCCGTCGGCTGAGCATCCGGCCCGCCACGTCAGACAGCTGCCTGAGCGGACGGCGTGGGCTGGCTGCTTCCTGGGAGTTGGCGGCCCGGGTCAGAGGTCCGAAAACCGCCGACTTCTGGCGGGCCCACGGTGTTGTACAGGGCATGAGCATCTACACGACCATCGACAGCCCACTGGGTGAGATGCTGCTCGTCGGTGACGGCCGGGCGCTGACCCGCGTGGCCTTCCTCGACGGCGCGGCCATCGACCCCGGCTGGCGGCGGGATCCGGCTGCGCTCGCCGAGGCGGCGCGGCAGCTGCGGGAGTACTTCGCGGGCGAGCGCACCGCCTTCGACCTCGACCGGGCCGGTCACGGCAGCGAGTTCCAGGAGCGCGTCTGGGCCGCCGTGGACGCGCTCCCGTACGGGGCCACGACCACGTACGGCGAACTGGCGGCCGAGATCGGCGTGTCACGGGACCGGGTCCGCGCGGTGGGCGCGGCGATCGGCGCGAACCCGCTGCTGGTCGTCCGGCCGTGCCATCGGGTCGTCGGCGCGAACGGGTCGCTGACCGGGTACGCGGGCGGCGTGGAGCGCAAGCAGCGGCTGCTCACGCTCGAAGGCGCCCTCCAGCCGCAGCTCTGGGAGGTCTCATGAGCGCCGAGCCGGACGGGGTCGTGAACGCTGACTGGGCCGCGCTGGCCGAGGAGGTCAACTCCTACGGTTGCGCGCTGACGCCGCAGGTCCTCACGCCGGACGAGTGCGCGAGCATCTCCGAGCTGTACGACGACGAGGCCCGGTTCCGCTCCACGATCGACATGGAGCGGTACCGGTTCGGCCGCGGGCAGTACCGCTACTTCCGCAGCCCGTTCCCCGAGCTGGTGAACGAGCTGCGGGCGGCGTTCTACCCGCGGCTGCTGCCGATCGCCCGCGACTGGGCGGCCAGGCTCGGGCAGCCCGCGCCCTGGCCCGACTCGCTGGACGAGTGGCTGGCCATGTGCCACGAGGCCGGGCAGACCAAGCCGACGCCGATCCTGCTGCGGTACCGGGAGGGCGACTGGAACGCCCTGCACCGCGACCTGTACGGGGACCTGGTGTTCCCGTTGCAGGTCGTCATCGGCCTCGACCGGCCGGGCCACGACTACTCGGGAGGCGAGTTCCTGCTGGTGGAGCAGCGTCCGAGGGCGCAGTCGCGGGGCACGGTGACGATGCTGCCGCAGGGGCACGGGCTGGTCTTCACCACCCGCGACCGTCCGGTTCGGTCGGCGCGCGGCTGGTCGGCGTCCCCAGTGCGGCACGGTGTCAGCACGGTCCGCTCCGGCCTGCGTCACACGCTGGGCCTGGTCTTCCACGACGCCGCCTGATGTTCACGCTGACCAGCGCCGACGGCGACTACCTGAGCCCCACACCGGGCACGCTGGGCGGCCACCGCCGCGCCCGCCTGTACGGCCGGTTGGACTGCCCGTCGGCGCTCCGCGCGATCGCGCGCGGCGGCTACGTCCGGCACCGCGTCTTCTTCGCCGACGAGGCCGCGGCGGTGGCGGCCGGCTACCGCCCCTGCGCCTCCTGCCTCCCGCGGCGATACGCCGAGTGGAAGGAGCGACGCGCCGCAGCCGGGCACACCGATGCCGAGCTGGGCGCGCTGATCGGGCTGCTGGAGCGGGAGCGTCCGCGCGTGCGGGCGGTCGTCGTGGGGCACGGCCGCGACACCGCCTCCGCGGCGGCCGCCGAGGCGTTCGCGCGGGCCTGGGACGGGGACGTGCTCGCGGTGGTGGACTGGCCGGAGGAGGCGGCGTCCTGGTTGCGCCAGGCCAGGCGGTTCGCCTCGGGCGAGCCCGACGCATGGGTGGTGGCGGGGGCGCCGCTCGGCTGGGCCAGGATGAGCAGCCGCCTGCGGGTCAGCACCGCCTGGGATCCGGCGCGGACGTTCGGGTTCGCCTCCGTCGCCCGCGCCGTCGCCCTGGCCCCACCTGGGACGATGGAAGGGGTCCGCGGCGCCGACCCCGACGGCCGCGCCTGGCGGATCGGCCGCAACCTGATCACCTACCACGAGGACGAACGATGACTCCGCTACCGGCGCGGGAGATCGCGCCAGGCGCCGTCCACGTGCCGAGCTGGCTGACGCTGGACGAGCAGCGCCCTTCGGCGGTCCGTCGCGGTTCGCCTACCACGGGGTTCCCAAGGTCTACCCGGGCACCGGCGACCCCGCCACCGGCCTCGCCTCGGGCCGCCTGAACATCACGATGCGGGTGACCGGCCTATGACGCGGGGTACTCGGGGGTGATGTAGTCGAACTCCGACGGGTCGAGTTTGCGCTGCAGGATGCGGATGACCTTGCCCGGGTCGTCGTTGGGCCCGGCGACGAAGAACGGCCTGCCGTCCCTGCCGAACGTGATCGCCGAGTCGCCCTCCCACTTGCCGAGCAGGTCGGACACCGGCGGGAAGTCCTCGTGCGGCTCGAACCCGAGGGTCTGCGCGTAGTCGGCGGACCCGAAGACGATGTCGCGCGCCAGCTCGATCGGGGCCTCCTGCCAGCCCGGGTATTCGCCGAAGTAGTAGTCGCGGAAGACCCGCAGCTCCCGCTCGTCGAGGACGTCGGGGCCGATGGTGTTCTTGACGCCCAGGCAGTAGACGTCGGCGAGGTAGCCGCAGACGGTCATCTTGTCCCAGGTGTGACGCCGGGCCAGCAGCACGCTCACCAGGCCGCCGCCGGGCCCCGACGGGTTCTCGTCGACCCAGCCGCGCGCCGGGTCGACGCTGAGGCCGACGCTCCAGCCGACGTTCACCCAGCAGCCGACGACCACTGGCTCGCGGGCGGTGCTGCCGCCCTCGGCCGCGATCTCCCGCACCAGCGGCGCCACGGCCGACGGCGACACGCCGAGCGTGCGGGCGATCTGCTTCGGCGAGCTGCCCTGCGCCCGTAGTTCGCGTACCCGGTTCTTCAGTTCTGCGCTGTCCACGGGCGAAGCCTAGCCGCTCCGCCGGCTCCCGATAGGATGATCTTCCCCGGTTGAAAGGAACTTTGTGCTCACCGCGGCCTTCGTCCTCAACCCCGAAGTCTTCGACGATGTGTACGGCCCGTGCCTGGACCGGCTGCGGCGCTTCGCCCGCGTGGCGTACGGCCCTGCCGCCAAGCCCGACCCCGACCTGATGTCCGGCGTGGAGGTGCTCTGCACGAGCTGGGGGGCACCGGTGCTCGACCGGGCCACGCTCGACACGCTCCCCGAGCTCAAGCTGGTCCTGTACGCGGCGGGGTCGGTGCGGGCGGTCGTCACGCCCGAGTTCTGGGAGCGTGACATCCCGATCGTGTCGGCGTACCGGGCCAACGCGCTCCCGGTGGCCGAGTTCACGTTCGCGCAGATCGTCTACGCGCTCAAGCAGGGGTGGCGGCACGTCCTGATGGCGAGGGAGCGGCGGGAGGCGGCCGACCACGTGGCGGCGGCGGGCACGTACGGCTCCCGGGTGGGCCTGCTGTCGCTCGGCGCGATCGGGCGGCTCGTCGCGTCCAGGCTGGCGCCACTGGACGTCGAGGTGATCGCCCACGACCCGTTCGCCGACCAGCGCGAGGTGGCTCCGCTCGGCGTCCGGCTGGTGGGGCTGGACGAGCTGTTCGGCACCAGCGACGTGGTGAGCGTGCACACGCCGCTGCTGCCCGAGACCCGCGGCCTGGTGAGCCGCGAGCTGGTGGCGTCGATGCGGTTCGGCGCCAGCCTCGTCAACACCTCGCGCGGCGCGGTCATCGACGAGCCGGGCCTGGTGGAGGTGCTGGCCGAACGTCCGGACCTGTTCGCGGTGCTCGACGTCACCGACCCCGAGCCGCCGCCGGCGGGCTCGCCGCTGTTCACCCTCCCGAACGTGGTGGTGACCCCGCACATCGCGGGCAGCCTCGGCGCGGAACGGGCCCGGCTCGGCGACCTGGTGGTGGCCGAGCTGGAACGCTTCGCGACGGGCCAGCCCCTCGAGCACGCCCTGACCAGGGAGGCCGCGGAGAGGCTGGCGTAACGGCCAGGGGGACGGCGACGAGCACGGCCAAGCTGGGTCTGCTGGAGCAGCTGCGCTCCCCCTCCTGGCGTCAGGTTTTCAAGGACGTGCTGCGCTCGGCGCGCGTCCGGCGCGGCAAGGTCGTCAACACCTTGGCGCTCGACGTCCTCGACGGGCAGATCCAGACGATCCGCGCGGTGATCAACCCCGACAAGCTCGGGCACCTGGGGCCGGTGGCGGACGCCTGGGCGGTCGTTCGCGAGACGAACCAGGCCCGCCGGCCCAAGGACTGACTCCGCCTCTTCTCGATCCGGTCAGTTGGCTTCCAGAAGGGGTTGCATCTTTCCCGTCGCCACGTAGCGTCCCCAACAGCGACCCTCGCCACTGGGAGGAGAGATCGGCATGTCCGACGATGGGGCACAGCGCGTTTTCCAGGTGGTCGACTCGTTCGAGCCCGGCAAGTTCGTGCAGTTGCTGGCGGAGGACGCCAGAATGGTGTTCGGCAATGCCGAGCCCATGGTGGGACGCGACGCCATCGCCGAGGGCCTGCGGATGTTCTTCGCCACCATCGCGGGCCTCGCGCACAGGCTCGTCAGAACGTGGCAGGTCGACACCGACACCATCGCCGAGACCGAGGTGACCTACCGGCGGCTCGACGGCGAGGACGTCAGCGTCGTGGCCGTGTCGATCTGGCACACCCGCGACGACGGTCTGATCTCGGACTACCGGGTCTTCGTCGACCTCGCGCCCGTCTATGCGATGTAGAGCCACGTCTACTGCGGTGCATGCGAGCTCTCCGCCCACGGCGGCGAGTACGCCGCGGTGAGGTGGGTTCGAGTGGATCTCCGCACCCGGATGGCGCCCATCGCAGAAGGGTCACCCCAAGGAGACGGCGGCGACTCTGCGGGCCAGGAGGCGGGCCGGGTCCACCACGGGTACGGGCACCCGGCTGCCGTCCAGCGCCAGGACGATCTCGGTGCAGGCCGCCACCACCTGCTCGGCGCCGCGCTCGGTGAGGGCCTGCGCGACCTCGGCCAGGGCGTGACGGTGCGCGGCCGTGACGGCACCGGCCTTCACCGCCGCGATCACCGCCGACACCTGCCGCTGCTCGTCGGCGGACGGCTCGACCGCCTCGATCTCCCGCTTGCGCAGCGCATCGGTGTACAGCCCGGAGTGCAGGGTGCCGGAGGTGGCCAGCAGCCCGGCGGCTGTGACGCCCGCCGAGGCGAGCGCGTCCGCGGTGACCTCCACGATGCTCACCAGTTCGAGGCCCGCCTCGTCGGCCAGGCGCGGGACGAAGGCGTGCGCGGTGTTGCACGGCACCGCCAGCACCTCGCACCCGGCGCGCTTGAGTGCCTGGATACCGTGCTGTAGCTGCGGGGTCGGGTCCTCGCCGAGGCCGAGCAGGTTCAGCGACCGGTCGGGGATGCGCGGGTCGGCCCAGATGACGACCGGCACGTGGCTCTGGTCGCCGGTGGCGGGCGTCTCCTCGATGAGCTTGCCGTAGAAGTCGGCGGTGGCGGCGGGGCCCATGCCGCCCAGGACGCCGACCAGGCGCGGCGGGCGGCTGTGCCGGTCGTTGAACCACGTCACGGGATGCGTCCTCTCCTTCGCAGCCGACGGACAGCCGCAGGCAACAGGATCGCCGGATAAGGTGACCTCGCCCGTCAAATGCCGCAATCAGCCACCAAAGGAATGGAAATGCAGGATTCCGGCACTGAGCCTCTGCGGTTGCTGTCGGAGGCCGAGCTGGAGCTCATCGACGCCCTCCAGATCAACCCACGTGCGAGCTGGGTGGACATCGGACTGGCCATCGGCTCGGACCCGGCCACAGCTGCGCGGCGCTGGCGGCGGCTGACCGGCTCGGGCGAGGCGTGGACCACCGTCGCCCTCGGCAAGCGGCAGATGCACGAGATGAGCATGGCGTTCCTGGAGATCGACTGCGAGGCAGGCGCCGCCGTTGACGTCGCGGCGACGCTGGCCGAGGCCAGGCATCTGATCACTGTGCAGCACGTCGCCGCGGGGCACGACCTGTTCGTGATCGCCGCGACCGCCTCGATGCCGGCGCTGGCCGACTACCTGCTCACCGATCTGCCGAGAGTGCCCGGCGTCGCGAAGGTGCGCACCCACCTCGCGACCCGCGTCTTCGAGGCGTCGTGCCGCTGGCGGCTGCGGGTGCTGTCGCAGGGGGCGGCGGCCGGGCTGGCCAGGCGGAGCGGACCGCCCGAGTCCACCAGGCAGATGGACGCGATCGACAGGCTGCTCTTCCACGCCCTGCTGGCCGACGGCAGGGCCGGGTACGCCGATCTGGCCGCGATCGTGGGCACCTCTGAGCGGACCGTGCAGCGCAGGCTCTCCAGGCTCGTCGCGACCGAGGACATCGACTTCCGCTGCGACCTGGCCCGCTCGCACGCCGGCTGGCGTTCCTCCGCCGTGCTGTGGCTGCGCATGCCCGACCGCCTGCTGGAGGAGACGGGCACGGCGCTGCTCGGCTGGCCGGAGACCCGCACCTGCGCCGCCCTCGCGGGGAGCAACAACATGCTGCTCACCGTCGGCCTGCACACCGTCACCGACCTGCACCCGCTGGTGATGCGGCTGGAGAAGAGGTTCCCGCACCTCACCGTCGCCGACCGCCAGATAGTCCTGCGCCAGACCAAGCTGTACGGCAGGCTGCTCGACCCCGTCGGCCGCTGCACCGGCGTCGTGCCCGTCGATCCGTGGAGCCTGACGCCGCGCCGCTGACCGGACCGGCTCAGCGCGGCTGCGGGATCGCCTCGCCACGCGCCTCCCACGCCAGTCCCGCGCGCAGCACCGCCGACTCGTCCCTCCCGACCAGTTGCAGATCGCCGATCGCCAGCGCGGGCAGGCCGAGCGCGGACACCACCGAGGTGATCCTGCCGACCTCGCCCCGGACGGCGGCCTCGTCGCAGCCCACCCTGGGCGCGGGCCCGCCGAGCGTGGGCATGATCAGCAGGTCGAGCCCGGTCATCAGGCTCGCGAACTCCGCTCGCGCGGCGGCCAGCCCCGCGACGGCCGCCGCGTAGTCGGCGTGGCCGATCCCGCCGGCGTCGTCGAGCTTGCGCCGTACGCCCTCGCTGTAGTCCGCGGCGTTCCTCGGGTAGGTCGCCTCGTGCGTGCGCCGCGCCTGCGCGCCGACGATCGTCCAGTAGGGGCCGAGGATGCCGTACGGCAGAGCGATCTCGTGCAGCTCGGCCCCCAGCTCGGCGAAGGAGGCCGCCCACGCGCAGCCTTCGGCGACGCCGACCGCCCACCCGGCCAGCGAGTCGACGGGGTCGACAGGAGCGCCGGAGAGCACCTCCCACACCCGGGTGAGGTCGGCGACCGAGGTGGCCATCGGGCCGACCACGTCGAACATCGGCGCCAGCGGCGCGACGCCCGCACTGGGCACCGCGCCCGCGCTCGGGCGCAGCCCGACCACGCCGCAGCAGGACGCCGGGATCC